>JAEUHO010000276.1 GCA_016795345.1 Planctomycetia bacterium
AGCTTCTCCTCGATGCGCTCGTAGCCGCGGTCGATGTGATAGACGCGGTCCACCGTCGTGGTGCCGTGGGCGGCGAGCCCCGCGACGACGAGCGCGGCCGAGGCCCGCAGGTCCGACGCCATCACGGGCGCGCCGGAGAGGTAGTCCACCCCCTCCACCATCGCGGTCGGGCCCTCCTTGCGGATCTTCGCGCGCATGCGCGTGAGCTCGGCCACGTGGATGAACCGCTCGGGGAAGATCTTCTCCGTCACGAACGAGTTGCCGTCGGCGACGGCCAACGTCGCCATGAACTGCGCCTGGAGGTCGGTCGGGAAGCCCGGGTGCGGCAGGGTCACGATGTCCGTGGGGCGGATGCGCTCCATCGCGCGGACGCGCACGGCGCCCGGGAGCCGCTCGACGGAGACCCCCATCCGCTGCAGCGCGGCGACCGCGGCCGTGAGGTGCGACGTGTCGGCGCCGCGGATCGTGACGTCGCCGTGCGTGATCGCCGCGGCGGTCATGAACGTCCCCGCCTCGATGCGGTCGGGGATCACGCGGTGGCGGGTGCCCACCAGCCGGTCCACGCCGGTGATCTCGAGGCGCGGGCCGCCGATCCCTTCGATCTTCGCGCCCATCTTGACGAGGAACCGCGCGAGGTCGCCGATCTCCGGCTCGCAGGCGGCGTGCTCGACCACCGTCGTCCCGGGGGTCATCACGGCGGCCATGATCACGTTCGCGGTGCCGGTCACGGTCGGGCCGTAGGCGCCGCCGAGGTAGACCTCGCGGCCCTCCATCTTGCGGCCGTCGGCGAGGATGTAGCCGCCCTCGACCCGCAGGTCGGCGCCGAGCCCCTCGAGGCCGGCGATGTGGAGGTCGATGGGCCGCGGGCCGATCTGGCAGCCCCCCGGGAACGACACCTCCGCGCGCTTGCGGCGGCCGAGCAGCGGGCCGAGCACGCAGATCGACGCGCGCATCGTCTTGACCAGCTCGTACGGGGCGCGGCAGCGCGAGACGTCGACGACCTCGGTGTGGACGGTGCCGTCCTCGCTGCGCTCGGCCTCGACGCCCAGCTCCCGCAGGACCCGGATCATCGTGTCGAGGTCCCGGAGGGCGGGCACCCCCTCGAGGACGCAAGGCCCGTCGGCCAGCAGGGTCGCGGCGAGGATCGGGAGGACCGCGTTCTTGGCCCCGGAGACGGTGACCTCGCCTCGCAGCGGCACCCCCCCCTCGATCAACAGCTTGTCCACGGCGGGATCCTCCGGGGTCGGCGCGGCGCCGGGGCGGCGCGATGGCGTCCCGTCCGGTGTACCTGTCAGGATCGGCTCCGGGGGGGACGGTCTTGCGGGGCGGCCGGCGACAGCCCCCCGTCCCGGGCTGGCCGTGCCCGTCCCGGTGCCTATCATTCGGGATTCGCCGCTACGGACCCGCCGGAGCCGTCCATGCCCGCTGACGCCGCCACGCTCTTCGAGACGCTGAAGCCCACCCCCGCCGACCTCACCCGCGCCCGCGCGGCCGCCCGCGACTCGCGCGACGTGCGCCAGGCCGCGGAGCAGGCCGCCGGCGACGCCGGCAAGGACGCGACCGCGGCCCTGCGGCGCGGCCTCGGCCTGTACGTGCTCGGCCGCGTGCGCGAGGCGGTGGCCCACCTCCGCGCCGCCGGCGACGGCGCGCCCGCGCGGCTGCTGCGCGGCCTGGCGGCCCTCGAGGACGGCGACCCCATCGGCGCGGCCGCCGACCTCGGCGCCGCCGGCGCCGGCGTCGAGGCGGCGCTCGGCACGGCCCGCGCGCTCGCGGGCGACGTCGACGGCGCGAAGGCCGTCGCGGGCAAGTGCGCGTCGAAGGCCGACGGCCTGTACGTCGAGGGCATGGCGGCCGAGGCCGAGGGCCGGCACGCGGACGCCCGCGCGAAGTGGGAGGCGGCCGTCGCGGCCGACGCGCACCACGCGCGCGCCCTGTTCCACCTCGCGTACGCCCACGACCTCGCGGGCGACGACGACAAGGCCATCGAGTACTACCGCCGCTGCGCCGCGGTGGAGCCCACGTACGTCAACGCGCTGATCAACCTCGGCGTGCTGCTCGAGGACCACGACCGCTACACCGAGGCCGAGGCGCTCTACCGCCGCGTCCTCGCCGCGGACCCGGTCCACGAGCGCGCCCGCCTGTACCTGTCGGACGTCCTCGCGGCCCAGACCATGTACTTCGACGAGGAGTCGGAGCGCAAGGAGGACCGCAAGACGCAGATCCTGCGCACGCCGATCACCGAGTTCGAGCTGTCGGTCCGCTCGCGCAACTGCCTCTCGAAGATGGAGATCAAGACGCTCGGCGACCTCGTCCGCAAGTCCGAGGCCGAGCTCCTGGCCTACAAGAACTTCGGCGAGACGTCGCTGCAGGAGATCAAGGACATCCTCGCCCAGAAGGGCCTGCGCCTCGGCATGAGCGAGGACGAGGTCCCCGCCGCGAGCCGCGAGGAGGCCGAGGTCGAGCTCGACGCGCTGTTCGGCGGCGCCGACGAGGACGCGGACGACGACGACGAGCTGGCCGAGGGCCAGGACCCGCGCACGCTGCCGGTGTCGGCGCTCAAGCTGTCGGTGCGCGCGCAGAAGTGCGTCGAGGAGCTCGAGCTCGAGACGGTCGGCGACCTCGCCGACCGCACCGAGGCCGAGCTGATGGCCAGCAAGAACATGGGCCGCACCACGCTCGACGAGGTGCGCAAGCGCCTCGCGTCGTACGGGCTCGCGCTGAAGGGCGAGGCCGCCGGCGGCGCGCCCGCGGCGGACGAGGACGCGGCCGGCGACGACGAGGACCTCGACGAGGACGACGGCGAGTAGACCGCCGGTCCCACGCCTCGCCGTTCCCCGTCACGGGCCGCGCGGATCACGTCCGCGCGGCCCGTGCCCTTGGGCCACGGCGCGCGTCCGTTCCGCGCGGGCCGCGGGGCCGCGCCGCGGAAGATCGACGGCCGGGCCTCGCGTGCCGGAGAACGGGCCTCGCGTGCCGGCGAGCGGGCCTCGCGTGCCCGGGCCCGCCTCGCACGTGGCGGCGAACGGGCCTCGCGTCCCGGAGCGTCGGACCGCGCCCCGTGGCGTGATCGGCGGCCCGCGGGGGCTCCGCGGGCCGCGACGCCGTCAGTCGCGGAAGAGCGACTTCAGGTTCGTCTTCGCCTCGTCCACCTTCTTGAACCACTCGACCGGGTCGCCGACGGTGTCGCCCGTCAGC
>JAEUHO010000280.1 GCA_016795345.1 Planctomycetia bacterium
GCGAGGCCTGGTCTCTCCCGGGGACCCCGTGGCTCGGTCGCTGGGCGCCGGCTCGGACCGCCCTCGCTTCGCTTAACCCGGTTGGGGCGCCCTTGGTGGGCGCCCGCGCCGGAACCGTCCATCCGATCGGCGTCAGTACCCGACGACCTTCGCGGTCGCGTCGTCGAGGCGGAAGATCGAGAGGAGGATGCCCTGGTCCTTCGTCTCGATGGCGCGGAACGTGCCGCGGACCTCGATGGGCTCGCTCGTGTTCGGGAGGCCGCGCTCGTTCTTGCGCAACGTCACCTGGACCTGGCCGTTGATGCCGGCGGGCATGCCGAAGCAGCACGACATGTGGTTCGGGACGACGCAGAACTCGTGGATGTCGTCGAACTCCGCGATCGGCAGCAGGAACCCGCGGAGGACGATCGCCTTGCCCTCGAGCGCCTTGATCGGGTCGGGGAGCGACGCGAGGCCCGGCTCGTACTCGTAGGCGGTCAGGACCGCCCAGTCCACCGCGTCCTTGCCGAGCGGCGCGGGCTTGCCCGCGAAGACGACGTTGCCGAAGCCGGCCGCGCCGGGCTTCGACGGGGCCTGGGCATCCGCCGCGTGGACGAACGCCGTCGTGAGCCCGACGGTCACGAGGAGCGAGGCGACGAGGACGAAGATGCGGTCCATGACCGCAGTCTACCCGGGCTCCCGCCCCGCGCGCGCCGGTCCGGGCGCGGCCCCGTGGCGGTCCTCGGGCGCGACCCCCGGGTCGGGGTGGTGGTGGGGGGCGTCCGGCGGGTGGGCCCCGTGGTCGTGGCCGAGCCCGAACCACGACGCGAGCGCGCCGAGGCCGAGGACGAGCGCGATCCCGGCCAGGAACGCGACCGCGGTCCGGCGGCTCGACTGCCGCTGCGTCTCCGGGACGAGGTTGCTCGCGGCGACGTAGAGGAAGGTCCCCGACGAGATGCCGAGCAGCGCGGGGAGGGCCGCGGAGTGCAGCTCCT
The DNA here is from genome assembly GCA_016795345.1 of Planctomycetia bacterium. Classification (GTDB taxonomy): domain Bacteria; phylum Planctomycetota; class PLA2; order PLA2; family JAEUHO01; genus JAEUHO01. The sequence continues at coordinate 975 of JAEUHO010000280.1, forward strand.
GCGAGACGAACCCCGCGGTGATGGCGCCGATGGGGGTGACGAGGCTGTCGATCAGCGTCCACGTGACCGCGCGCTTCCGCGACATGCCCGTGTGGAGCAGGATCGCGAGCGTGTACGCGCCCTCGGGCAGCTGGTGCGAGAACACCGCGCCCGTGACGACCCGGCCCGTCGCGTCGCTCGCGGTGAAGCCGGCGCCCACCGCGACGCCGTCGAAGAACGAGTGGACGAGGATGCCCGCGAGCGCCAGCGTCCCGATCGGGTGGAGGTGGGTCGGCCCCCCGCTGCACGCGTGGAACGAGACGAGGTTGTAGAGCAGGTAGAACGCGGCGAACCCGCCGAGCGCCCAGAGCGGCGCGGAGGTCGGCGCGACGTGGACGGCCTCGGGGAAGAGGTGCGTGATGGCCGTCGTGGCCATCGCGCCCGCGGCGAGGGAGATGGCCATCAGCGACCAGCGCCGCACCCACGCCTCGCGCCACAGGACGAGCCCCGCGCCCGCGAAGTTCGCGAGCCCGGCGACGAAGCCGAAGATCGTGACCTGGAGGAGCATCAGGCGCCGCAGGCGTGGCCGTCGCGCGCCGGGCCCGTGCCCGCGATGCGATGGCCGCAGCGGTCGCACGCCACGGAGCGCGCGAAGCAGGGCGTGCAGAAGAAGTCGCCGTAGGCGAGGAACGTCTTGAGGCGGGCGATCTCGCGGAGCAGCGACGCGCGGTCCGCGTGGGCCGGGTCGACGTCGGCCACCACGGGCGACTCCCGCCCGCAGTCGCCGCAGCGCGCGCGCGGCAGCAGGTGGAGGTGCCGTCCGCCGGGCCGCTCGACGTGGGCCCGCGACCGCACGCCCGTGCCCGCGCAGAGGGGGCACGTCTCCTCGAGGCGCGCGCGCAGCGCCGCGCGGATGAACTCGCTCTTGTTGGGCAGGCCGTCGAGGAGCGCCGCGGTCTCGTCGTCGATCTTGAGGGCGACGAGGGACCGCTTGCGGGAGCGGGCGGGGGGCATGGGACCTCCGGAGCCCGTCATCTAACGACGTTAGACGTGGGTTGTCCCGTTCTCGCCCGCCCCTCCCGCACGGGCCTCGCGGTCGCGGCCCCCTTCCCACCGGTGGAGCGGCCCGGACGACGGTCCCGCGCCCCCGCGCCGGGCGGAGGCTCGGGGGGCGGGCCGCGGGCCGGGCGTCAGATCCAGTAGACGTCGAGGTAGGAGCGCCACGGGTCGGTGACGTCCACGTCCACCTCGATGCGGAGCTCCGCTTCGTCGTCGAAGCCGGTGACCCAGCCGCGCATGAGGCCGGGCGCGCGGTCCACGTCGAAGTCGAAGTCCTGGCCGTCCACGTCCATGTCGCCGGCGACGTGGGACGCGGGGCGGTAGTCCACCTGGAAGTCGGGCGACGAGACGTAGCCGCCGGTGACCGTCATCGCGTAGGGCTTGCCCTCGACGTCGCCGACGACCGAGCCGGCGTCCACCTCGAGGGTGACCTCGAAGTTGCCCACCCAGCCGCGGACGCGGCGGCCGCGGACCGGGTCGTGGACGATGCCCAGCTCGACGTCGCCGCCGCCGACGAGGCCGTCCGGGAAGAGGTGGAAGGCCGTCGCGAACACGCCGACGCCGAGGGCTTCCTCGTCGGAGAGCGTGTCGGCGAGCGCGGTGAGCTCGTCGTCGATCGGGAAGACGTAGACCTCGTCCTGCGCGACGCCGTCGTCGTCGAAGCCGCCGGTGACCACGAGGCTCGAGCCCGCGGGGCCGCTCGACGGGATCACGGCCGCGCGCAGCGCGCCGCGGCGGGCGGCGACGTCCTGCGCCCCGACGGCGGTGACCGCGCCGAGGCGGTAGACGAGGCTCTCGCGCACCGGGTCGGACGACGCGAGCGCGCCGCCTCGGGTGAAGCCGCCGACCAGGGCGGCCTGGCCGTTCGCGAGGCGGACGGCCGCCGCGTCGAACACCGCGGGGCCCGCGAGGCCGCCGGCCGACGCGAACGTGCCGGTCGCGGGGTCGTAGACCTCGGCGGCGTCGATGCCGAAGCCGGAGGCGTCGCAGCCGCCCGCGATCCAGACGCGGTCGTTGGCGGGGTTCGCGTCGGCGCCGTCGAGGAACACCGCGCTGTGCAGTGAACGCGCGCTCGCGAGCGGGCCCGCCGTGGGCGTCCACGAGTTCAGGGCCGGGTCGTAGAGCTCGGCCGTCGCGAGGGGGAGCCCGAGCGCGTCGCGCCCGCCGACGACGAGGACCTTGCCGTCGGGCAGGAGCGTGGCGGTCGCGTCGCGGCGGGCGACGCCCATGGGGGCCGCCGGGGCCATGGGGGAGCCGGCGGCGACGAACAGCTCGCACGACGCGAGGCCCGCGCCGCCCGCGTCGTCGCCGCCGGCGACGAGCACGCGGCCGTCGAGGAGGCGGACCGCGACGTGGCGGCTGCGGGGCGTGACGAGCGTCGCGCTCGTGACGGCCCACGTGCCGGCGGTGGGCGTGCCGGGGTTCGGCGTGAACACCTCGGTGACGCCGCTCGACGAGCCGCCCACGGCGAGCACCTGGCCGGAGCCGAGCGTCGTCGCGGTCGCGCGCGCCCGGGGGATCGTCATCCCGCCGGTGCGCAGGACGGCGTTGGTCGTGGACGACGCGGACAGGTCGTAGACCTCGCAGGTCGAGAGCGGCGCGCCCGCGACGCCGATCCCGCCGACGATCAGGAGGTCGCCGTTGCCGAGCGTGGCCATGGCGTGGGCGGCTCGCGCATCGTTGAGCGCGCGGTCCACGGTGCCCGGGCTCGGGTCGGTGGTGGCGTCGCCACCGCCGCCGCCGCAGGCCGACAGCACGGCGGTGAGGGCGAGGAGGGGGACCGCGCCGAAGGGGCGACGGCGGGGCGTGGGCGGGCGCGGCATGCCGCGCGAGGACCGTTGTGACGTCACCGACAGAGCTCCGGACTGCCCACCCGGCTCCATTGAACGCGAGGCCGAGGGTCCTGCGACCCCGGGGACCCGCCGCGACGCCGGGCCTCGGCGGGGACGCCGGGTCGCGGCGGGGAGATCGGCCCCGGGGACGGGCCCGGGGCGACATCGGCCACCGGGCCTCGCGTGCCGTGGCGCGGGCCGCGGGTCAAGCCCGTCCGAGGTCGTACGGGATGGGGGGGCCGACCGCGACGCCGCGGTCGGTGAGCACCGTCGAGAGCGGCAGCACCTCGACCCCGCGGGCGACCGCGCGGCCGAGGGCCTCGGCGTAGTCGGGGTCGATCTCCCAGGCGGGGCGGAAGCGGTCGACGTCGGGGCGGTGCACGAAGAAGACGAGGACGGCGCGGTCGCCGGCCTCGACGCGCTCGGCGAGGTCCTCCAGGTGCTTGCGACCGCGCTCGGTGGGGCTGTCGGGGAACCGCACCTCGCGCCCGACCGCCATGGAGGTGTTCTTGACCTCGACCCAGCACCGGCGCGGGCCGTCGGAGAGGAGAAGGTCGATGCGCGAGCGGCGATCGCGGCCGTAGACGACCTCGCGCCGGTGCTCGGGGTAGCCGCGGAGCGCCGCGACGCGGCCGCGGGCGACGGCGGTCGTGACGGCGCGGTTCGGGATCGCGGTGTTCACGCCGACCCAGCCGCCGTCCATGAGGATCTGCTCCCACGTGAAGCGGACGGTGCGGGTCGGCGAGCCGGAGTCGGAGCAGCGCACGCGGCGCCCCGCGCCGAGGCAGGTGCGCATGGACCCGGAGTTCGCGCAGTGGACCGTGCGCACCGTGCCGTCGGCGAGGAGCACGTCGGCGAGGAACCGGTCGCGGCGACCGAGGAGCACGCCGTCCTCGAGCACGCTCGGGTACCGCGCGTCCTCGAGGTCGCCGTCGGCGCCTTCGGCCGTCACGCCGACCACAGCTCCCGGATGCGGAGGAGCCGGCGGACGCCGCGCGCGACGAGCAGGACGGCGCCGACGAGGCAGACGACGAAGCCGACGCGCAGCAGGAGGTCGGCGAACGTGCGGGCCTGCGCCTCGGTGAGGCCCGCGCCCGTCGGGATGCGGACGAGCTCGGTGCGCGTCATCACGAGCACGGCGACGCCGGCCGCGGCGAACGACGCGGCGGCGTCCACCGCGAGGCTCGCGATGCGCTCCCCGCCGGAGCGGAGCAGCAGCACGTTGCGCACGGCGAAGAGCGCGAGCACGACGTCGAGGAAGGGGACCAGCGCGAGCACCTCGGGCGAGAGGATGGGGGCGCGGTCGTCGCCGGTGCCGAGGGCGAACAGCGCGTCGCGGAACGACGGCACGTTGACGAGGAGCGCCACGAGCGCGAGCAGCACGAGCGACAGCGCGGCGTCGCGGCGGGTGCCGGGCATCTCGAGGCGGAGGCGGTGCAGCAGCGACGGCACGCGATCGCGGCCAAGCAGCGTCAGCGCGACCGCGACGATGCCGACGTCGATGAAGAAGATGCCGAGCACGCCGAAGCCGGTCGCCACCGGCGAGTCCGTGGGCAGCGCGCCGACGATGCCGGGCACGAACGCGGTGCCGGCGCCGACGAGCGTGAGGACGATCGCCAGCACGAGGTGCGCCGCGAAGACGAGGGGCACGAGGCGCCCGAACGCGACGCGTCGCGCGACGTCGCCCGACGCCGTCTCGCCCGTGAGCGCGGCGGCGAGGCGCTCGGGCGGGCCGAGCGCGGCCAGCGCGCGGTCGACCGCGCCGTCGGCCCCCGCGCCGCCCTCGAGCTCGACGCGGTCCTCGATGAGCGCGGACACCTCCGCGAGGACCGACGCGGCGGACTTCGCGGGCAACACGTCGCGCAGGCGCTCGAGGTAGTCCGCGACCCGGGCGCGGGGATCGGTGGGGGTGCTCATGGGGTCCTCCCGACGACCTGGTCCGTGGCGTCCCGCACCCGCCGCCACGCATCGAGGAGCTCCGCCCGCACGCGGCGGCCGTCCTCGGAGAGCCGGTAGTACTTCCGCGGACGCGCACGGCTCGTGTCCCACGTCGCCTCGAGGGCGCCCTGCTCCTCGAACCGGCGCAGGATCGGGTAGAGCGTGCCTTCCTCGGTCGCGAACCCCGCCTCCCCCAGGAGCCGCACCAGCTCGTAGCCGTACCGGGGCTCCTCGAGGAGCGACAACGCGACGAGTTGGAGCACCCCGCGCCGGAGCTCGGCCTCGGTGCGGGGGTCCTTCGGCGGGGGGGGCGTGGGATCGGTCATCCGGCCGGGGAAGGATACCCAGCGCCACCGAGGATTCGGAGCGGCAAGCGTTCGTCGCCGGCGGGCCCGTCGCGAGTCCGGCGACGCCGGCGCGGGGGGGGCGGGCCCATCGCAGCGCGACGATCGCCGGGCGCGGCCCGCAGGCGACGGGGAGAGGCTCCCAGGGTTCGGCCCCGTCGGGCGGATTCCGCCGTACGATGACGGGATGCGCCGGTGGCCGCCCCTCCTCGCCCTCCTCGCGGGCCTCGCCGCGGGCACGGCCCGCGCCGACGACGCCGCGCCGGGCCCCACCGGGGCGCCCGACGTCGCCGCCCTGATCGCGCGGCTCGACGCCCCGTTCCTCGCGGAGCGCCAGGGCGCCGTCGAGGAGCTGATCGCCCTCGGTCCGGCCGCGCGCCCGGCGATCATCGCGAGCTTCCGCGACCCGGCCTGCCGGCGCCGACCGGAGCTGGCCGGCGTCCTCGCGGCGGACGGCAGCCCGGAGGCGCTCGACGCGCTGCTCGACGTCCTGCCGACCGCGCGCGACCTCGCGACGCAGCGCGCCGTGCAGCGGTCGCTCGTCGACCACGCCGAACGCGTGACGGACGCCGTGCTCGCCTACCGCGACGACCAGGGGAAGGTCCCGCCGTCGGTCGCGGCGGTGGCCCAGATGCTCGTCCGCGCGCGCGTCGAGGCGCGGTTCCTGTCGCGCAAGTCGGCGTCGGGCAACACCGGCTCGTACCCCGGGCAGTTCGACCTCCTGAAGCCGGACCGCCGCCGCGCGGTCGAGGTGTGCCTCGACATCCTCCGGGACCGCGCGCCGAAGGTGCCGGGCGTGTTCCCCGTCGGCACCTACGCGTTCCTGCGGCCGCCGCCGTTCCTCGCCGATCGCGACGAGCTGCGGAGCATGGCCGTCCACGCGCTCGCCGAGCTCACGACCGAGGACGACCGCGACATCCTCGACGCGCTCGAGGACACCTACGTCGAGTTCTACCTGCGCGGCCGCGCGTACGAGGCCCGCCGCTTCCGGCGCGGGGCCGAGAGCGCGCTCGCGGACTCGGTCCTCGCGGTGCTCGTGCGGCGCCGGCCGGCGGGGCCCGTGCGGCGCGAGGTGCTCGAGGACGGCCTCCGGCGGCGGTTCGCGCCCACGTGGAAGGAGCGCGCGCTCGCGTTGATCGAGACGATGCGGCTCGACACGGACACCGACGAGGACGCCGCGCAGCTCGCCCTCCAGATCGGGCGGTTCGACCTCGCGGTGGACATCTACAAGCGCCTGCTGCGGCTGACGAGCGGCGGGATCGCGCACTACAACCTCGCGTGCGCGTACGCGCGCTGGTCGCGCGAGCCGCGCCCCAACGACGACCCGACGGCGCTCCGCGAGCGCGCCATGGACGAGATGGAGGCGGCGTTCGCCGCGGGCTACCTCGACTGGGTCTGGATGGGCGAGGACCGCGACCTCGACCCGATCCGCGACCTGCCGCGCTTCCACGCGCTCGTCGAGCGGATGAAGCAGTCGTTCCAGATGCCCGCCGGCGGCCGCAGCAAGCCGCGCTGAAAGGTTGTGAAGGAGTCGCAGCCTCCTTCACGGCCGCGAAGCGCGGGCCTGCACGCCGAGCGGGTCTTCGAGGGGTTGCGGCCCCGGGAACCGAGCGAAGGCGAACTCTCCACAGCCCTTGACCGCGAGGCCCGGCCCGCGCCGAGGGCCGGGCCTCGCGTGCGCCGCGCCCGACCGCGCCCTAACGCAGCGCGCGCACCGCGAGTTGCGACCCGACGATGGCCGCGTACGCCGCGCCGAGCGAGGCGAGCGCCCACGCCCAGTCCGAGCCCGGCGCGGCGCCGCCCGCGAGCACCGCGTCGAGCCAGAAGTACCCGAGGAGCATCTCGAGCACCTGCCGCTTCGCGGGGCCCTTGCGCGGCACGCGGTCGAAGACGGCCGACAGGACGACGGGGAACGCGAACAGCGCGGGGAACGTCACGCCCGCCGCGCCGAGCATCGCGAGCGCGCCGCCGCCGCCGAACGCGACGACGGTCGCGCCGCGGGCCACGAGCCGCGCGCGGGCCTCGCGTTGCGGGCGGTCCTCCGCCGTCGAGAGGAACGTGATGCCCGCCGCGTACAGCCCCACGAGGACCGGGCCCGCGAGCGCCCAGGGCGACGCGAGGCCCGCCGCGACGAGGGGCGCCACGCCGGTCGCGGCATTCAGCGCGCGCACCGAGCCCATGGCGACGACGCCGGGGACGACGCGTCGCTTGGCGCCGAGGTCGTAGGCCGCGGCCGCGACCAGCGCTCCGACGACCACGCCGCGGTGGCCCGCGGGCCCGCCGCCGAGCGCGACGGCCCCGGCCGCGAGCAGGAGGACGACGACGAGCGCCGCGGCGGGCGCGATGCGGCCCGAGGGCAGCGGCCGGTCGGGGTGGAGCGTGCGGTCGCGCCGGCGGTCGGCGAGGTCGTTGCCGCCCATCCCGGCGAGGTAGACGAGCACCGACGTCGCCGCGAGCAGCAGCCCGTCGCGCCACGTCAGCGCCGGCGCGCCGGACCCGAGGCCCGGCCCGCGCGCGAGGGCGGCGCACGCCACCGCGTCGAACGCCGCGGTGAGGCAGAGCGGGGCCCGGACGAACCGGAGCCAGTCGCGCACGGACCCCATCGTCAGTCGCCGAAGAGGTTCGTGACGTCGTTCTTGAGCGCGAACACCATGAGCAGCATCAGCAGCGCGAAACCCGCCAGCTGCATGCGGCCGATGGCCTCGTCGGACAGGCGCTTGCCGCGGACGGCCTCGACGAGCAGGAACATCATGGTCCCGCCGTCGAGCACCGGGATCGGCAGCACGTTGAGCACCGCCAGGTTGACGCTGATGAACGCCAGGAAGACGAGGAACGCGGCGAGGCCCTTGCTCGCGGCGCTCGACGAGATCGTCGCGATCGTGACCGGGCCCGACACGTTCTTGCTGAACGAGATGTCGCCGGTGAAGAAGCGCGCGATGGTGCGGAAGACGTTGCGGATCTCCGAGACGGTGCGCTTCCAGCCGAGGCCGATCGCGTCGGCGGCGCCCTCGACCGGCACCACCGCGAGCGCGCCCGCCCGCTCGATCGGCGCCTCGCCGGCCGTGCGCTCGACCATGCGGCGCGGGGTGACGCGGACGGTGCGCGGCGCGGCGTCGCCGGTGCGCACCTCGACGTCGACGGGCGAGCCGTCGAGCGTCTTGCCCGCGGCGAGCAGCTCGTCCCAGGAGCCGAGCTTGCGGCCCGCGATGGCGAGGATCTCGTCGCCGTGGAGGATCCCGGCGAGCGCCGCGGGGCTCTCGCCGCCCGGCAGCTCGAGGCCGGCGAGGCCGACGCGCAGCGGCGTGCCCGCCGCGGGCGGGCCGGCCGCCGGCGCGCCGGTCGCGAGGTCGTCCACGAACGCGGCGACCGCGTCGCCGCCGGCGAGCGCGACGGGCAGCGTGACGACGGCGCCGGCGCGGCGCACGGACAGCGAGGCCACGCGGTCGCGGATCCAGAGGTCGGCGCGGCCGTGGAGCGGCGCGTCGTCGGCGGCGACGAGCTCGTCGCCGACCTGCAGCCCCGCGGCCTTCGCGGTGCCGCGCACCGCGGACACGATGGGCGACGTGTACGGCATGACGCCGAGGCGGAACGGGCCGGACTTCGCCTCCGTGCCCTCGCGCCGGAGCGGGACGGTCACCTTCCGACCGTCGGGCCCCTCGACCTCGACGGACGGGAGGCGCGCGAGGCTCGCCGTCTCGAGGGCCGAGTACGCCGCGAACCCGCCGAGGACGCGACGGCCGTGCACGCGCCCGGGCGTCGTCGGGTCGAACCTGACCTCGACGCCGCCGCCGCGCACCGTCAGCACCGCGGCCGGGTAGATCTGCAGCCCCTGGAAGCCGGTGGTGGGGTCGAGCGCCGGCGACACGCGGACCGACATCGGCTGGCCGCCCCGGAGCAGGTCGAGCGAAGCCTCCTCGCCCCGCGGCGCGAGGACCACCTCCTGCTTGAGGTCGGAGAACGTGCGCAGGCGCTGCCCGCCGTACGTGGCGAGCACGTCGCCCGGCTTCACGCCGGCGGACCACGCCGGGCCGCCGGGGATCACGTCGCCGACGACGGCGGGGGTGTCCTCGTAGCCGACGCCGTACGCGACGGCGAGGCAGACGAACGCGGCGATGACGTTCATCACGACGCCCGCGACCGCGATGAGGAACCGCTGCGGGATGCTCTTGCCCGGGAACTCGTCGGGCAGGGGCTCGCGCGGGCCGCCGACGCCGGAGGTCGCGCTGCCGTCGCCGCCGATCTCGCCGGCCATCTTGACGTAGCCGCCGAGCGGGATCAGCGCGATGCGGAAGTCCATGGCGCCGGCGGCGGGGTCGGTCTGCCGCGCGCCGAGGGTGAAGCGGCGCTTCCCGCCCTTCTCCCGCTCCCAGCCGAAGAGGCGCCGACCGAAGCCGATGGAGAACGTCTCGACGCGGGTGCCGGTCACCTTGCACGCGAGGAAGTGGCCCAGCTCGTGCACGAAGATCAGCGCGCTGATCCCGAGGATCGCGTACACGATGGAGAGGAACGAGTGGCTGGCGCCGGTCAGGTTCAGGGCGAGGGCCCCGGCCACGGCGTACGTCAACGGGACCATGCGGCGGCAACCTCCTCGCGCGCCCAGGCGTCCGTGCGGACGAGGTCGGCGAGCGTGGGATCTGCGACGAAGGGATGGGCGCGGAGGGCGTCGGCGCAGGCGGACGCGATCCGCGGGAACGGGAGCGCGCCGGCGAGGAACCGCGCGACGGCGACCTCGTCGGCGGCGTTGAGCGCGGCGCCGGCGGTGCCGCCGCGGCGCGCGGCCTCGAAGCCGAGGTCGAGGCCCGGGAAGACGGCGCGGTCGGGGGCGAGGAACGTGAGCTGGCGGTAGTCGCGGACGTCGAACGCGGGCCGCGCCGCGGGGAGGCGGTCGGGGAACCCGAGCGCGTACCGGATCGGCGTCCGCATGTCGGGCGGGCCCATCTGGGCGACGACGCTGCCGTCCACGAACTCGACCATGCTGTGCACGATCGACTGCGGGTGCACCACGACCTCGATCCGGTCCGCGGGCACGTCGAAGAGCCAGCGCGCCTCGACCACCTCCAGGGCCTTGTTGACGAGCGTCGCGCTGTCCACGGTGATGCGCGGGCCCATGGTCCACGTGGGGTGCTTGAGCGCCTCGGCCGGCGTCACGCGGGCGAGCCGCGCGGCGTCGGCGCCGAGGAACGGCCCGCCGGACGCGGTCAGGATGAGGCGGCGCACCTCGCCGCGGCGGCCCGCGCGGAGGCACTGGTGGATCGCGCAGTGCTCGCTGTCGACGGGGACGATCTCGGCGCCGTGGCGCGCGGCGGTCGCGGTGAGGAGCGGCCCGGCGACGACCATGGACTCCTTGTTCGCGAGCGCGAGCCGCTTGCCGCGCTCGGCGGCCCGGAGGCTCGACGCGAGGCCCGCCGCGCCGGTGATGCCCTGGACCACGACGTCCACGTCGGGCCCGTCCACCAGCGAGACGACGGCGGCCTCGCCGACCCGCACCTCGGGGTCGCCCGGCCGCAGGTGGGGGCGCAGCGCGTCGGCCGCGGCCGGGTCCACGAGGGCGATCACGGGCGCGTGCAGCCGGCGCGCGAGCGCGAGGACCTCGGGGCCCTTCTGGCGCGACGCGAGGCCCCGCACGCGGAAGCGATCCGCGTGGGCCTCGAGCACGTCGGCGGCCTGGGTGCCGATGCTCCCGGTCGCTCCGAGGACGACGACGCCGGTCACGGGCGGGCGGATCCTCGGGGGGCGACGTCGGGCATGCGCACAGCGTACCGGGCCCGTGGGGGGAAACCCGCCCGTTGTCGGGCCGCGCATGGGGGCATAAGGCGCGCGGGGGGGCCGGGACCGGGCGCCGACGGGGGGCTCCCGTACGCTCTCCGGGCCGGGCGGGCGCCCGGGCGCCGGAGGCTCACGTGGGCAAGCTCACCTATCAGGACGCGGGCGTGGACGTGAAGGGCAAGGCCGCCATGCTCACGGGCATCGCCGCGGCCGTCCGGTCCACCTTCACCGACCGGGTCTGCAACGAGCCGGGCGCGTTCGCCGGGATGTTCCGCGCCTCGTTCCCCGGCATGGCCGACCCCGTCCTCGTCGCGACCAACGACGGCGTCGGCACCAAGACGAAGATCGCGCGCCGCGTCGGGACGCACCGCGGCATCGGCGCCGACATCGTCAACCACTGCATCAACGACGCGCTCGTGCAGGGCGCCGAGCCGCTGTTCTTCCTCGACTACTTCGCGTCGGCGCGGCTCGACCGGCCGGTGTTCGAGGCCGTCGTCGAGGGCGCGGCGGAGGCCTGCCGCGCGGAGGGGATCGCCCTGCTGGGCGGCGAGACCGCCGAGATGCCCGACGTGTACGTCGCGGGCGAGTACGACTTCGCCGGCTTCCTCGTCGGCGTCGTGGACCGCGCGAAGGCGTGGCCGCGGGACGTCGCGGCGGGCGACGTGCTCGTCGGCGTCGGCTCGAGCGGGCTCCACACGAACGGCTTCTCGCTCGTGAACCGCCTCGCCGACCGCGGCGACCTCGACCTCGCGAAGGACCCGGGCGGGCTCGGCACCACGCTCGGCGCCGCGCTCCTGGCGCCGCACCGCCCGTACCGCAAGCCGATGCTCGCGCTCCGCGATCGCGTGCCGGTCCACGGCATCGCGCACATCACGGGCGGCTCGTTCAAGAAGAACCTGCCCCGCGTGCTGCCCGAGGGCGTGGGGGCCGAGATCGACCTGCGCTCGTGGACGCCGCCGCCGTTGTTCCGGCACCTGGCCGCGAAGGCCGGGCTCTCCGGCGAGGAGCCCTACGAGTTCCTCAACATGGGCTGCGGGCTCGTCGTGATCGTGCCCGCCGCGGACGCGCGCCGCGCCGTGGACACGCTCGTGTCGCTCGGCGAGACGGCGTGGGTCGCGGGCCGGCTCGTCGCGGGCGGCGGCGTGCGCCTGGTCTGACCCTCGGCGGCGACCGGGCCTCGCGTGCGACCGGCCGGCGGTCGCGCCGCCGCTCGGCGCGGGGGGCGGACGCTCACTTCGCCGCGGGGGCGGCCGCCGCTTGCGGCTTGCGGGTCGGCCGCCAGATCGGCCCGTCCTCGTGGCCGCCGCGTTCGTCGTCGCCGCGGAGCTCGCGTTGCGGGGGCGGGACGGTGGGGTCGCGGTCGGCCTCGTTGACCCCCTCGGCCGTGAACGCGTAGCCGGCGCCGTCGACGTAGAACGACCGCAGCACGCGCGCCTCGCCGCGCACCGGCCTCGCGACGACCGCGAACGTCGCCGCGGCCAGCTTCGGGTCGACCGCCGACCCGCCGCGGCCCCACTCGCGTTCGCCGGTCGGCAGCGTGGCCGACGGCAGCAGCACCTCGAGGCGGTAGGAGCCGCGCCGCAGGTGGGGGCCGTCGAGGTCGCGGAGCACGGGACCGGGGACGAGCCCAGCCGCGACGAGGTCCTCGAGGGAGCCGTACTCCGGGGTCCCGTCGCCGTCGTCGTCGCGGCGGCCGGCGGCGCGGAACTCGCCCTCGGCGCGCTCCAGCGCGGCGACGTCCGCGAGCACCGCCTGCTCGCGCTCGACGACCGCCAGCCCGTCCTCCCGGCTGGCGAGCACGATGGCCGCGCCGCCGGCCACGGAGGCCAGGAGGACCGCCTCGAGGACGCCGAACCGGAGGGACCGCGAGCGGACGGGCATGCCGACAGGGTAGGGCGTGCCCGCCGACGACCGCCCCGATTTCGGCCGGCGCCCGCGCCACGCGCGCGCGGGCCGGCGGGCGCCCGGGTGCGGCCGACCCGCAGGCCCGGCGGCCCGTGACCGGGGGGAGGCGGACCCGCGCGACGAACCGGACACCGTCCCGTCCGTATACTCCGGGCGTGGGCCCGGGCGATCTCGACGTCCGTTCACCGTCGGCGTCGGGGGGAGGTTCCTCCGCGAGCGGACCGCTCCGCCCCGGCGACCCCGCGGGGGAACGAACGGGCGGCGCCGGCGGGGGCACGCGAGGCCCGGCGGCCAACCGGTCGCCCGCGCCGTCCGGGCCCACCGGGTCGTCGTCGCCGCCCCCGCGCGCCGCCGCCCCGACGCCGGGCCGCGCGCCGGACGGGGCGCGGCGGTCGGAGCGCGACCGGCGATGGACGTCGGACCGCCGGACGCTGCTGCTGGCGGGGCTCGTGCCCGCCGTCGCCCTCGCGGCGGCGGCCCTGTTCCTGCGCGACGTGACGTCGCTGCTGTACGGGATCGCGATCGCGCAGGCCGCGGCGGTCGTGTTCGCGGCGCGCCGGCAGCAGCGCGCGGGCGCCCGGGCCGCGGAGACCGGCGTGCCGCGGGTGACGCCGACCCTCCTCGGGCGCATCGCGCTCCCCTCGACGTGGGTGCTCGTGATCGTCGCCGTGCTCACGCACGAGCCCGTGCTCCGGTGGTGGGCGTGCGTGTTGTTCGGGCTGACGCTGTCGGCCTGGCCGCTCGTGCGCTGGAACCTCGCGCGCGTCGAGGTGGCGCGCGCGACGGACCGGCGGGCGCGCGTGGACGCGCCGTGCGGCCTCGAGCTCCGCGTCGAGCACCGGGGGCGCGGCACCGCCCGCGGCCTCGTCGTGGACGACCGCGTCGGCCCGTGGACCCGCCCGGTGGCGTTGCAGGCGCTGTTCGACCGCGTGCCGGGCCGCGGGAGCGTGACGGCGCGGACCACCGTGGTGATGGAGCGGCGCGGCTGGAAGCGGTTCCGCCCGGTGCGGCTCTCGACGCGGTTCCCGCTCGGCTTCTTCGAGGCGTCGGTGGACCTCGCGGCGCCGTGCGAGGTGCTCGTGCGCCCGCGCGAGGGGCGGCCGACGCCCGCGTTGCTCGCGAGGCTGCGGGGCGCGACCGTCGAGCAGGCCTCGTCGAACACGCAGCTCGGCACCGACGAGTTCCACGGCCTCCGCGCGTGGCGCCTCGGCGACGACCCGCGCCGGATCCACTGGCGCACCTCCGCGCGCCGCGGGATCGTCACGTACGTCGAGCGCCGCGACGAGGGGTTCGGCGACGTGGTCGTCGCGCTCGCGCGCTGTCCCGCGCGGGGGCCCGAGGCCGACCGCCGCTTCGAGGCCGCCGTGTCGATCGCCGCGACGGTCGTGCGCGCGGCGCTGCGCGACCGGCTGCGCGTGCGGCTCGTCCTCGGCGAGCCCGGGGCCCCGACCCCGCGCCGGGTCCGCGGCCGCGGCGGGCTCGAGCTGGCGCTCGACGCGCTCTCGGAGGTGAAGGCCGACGGCGCGCGACGCCCGCTCGCGGCGCTCACCGCGCTGCTCCGGCGGGGCCCCGCGACCGTGGTGTGGGTGTGCGCGAGCGCCGAGGCGACGCTCCCGGAGACGCTGGCCGACGCCGGCGCGCCCGACGCGCTCGTCCTCGCGGCCGACGCGCCCGCGCTCGCGCGACACGTGCGGGGGATTCGATGACCCCTCCGCCGCGGTTCCCGCCCTCGCTCCTCGCGCCGGTCGGCGTGGCCGCGCTCGCGGCCGCCCTGCTCCCCGGCGTGCCGTGGCTGCCGTTCGGGCTCGTCGTGGCCGCGGGCCTCCTGCGCTGGCGCCGCTCCGCCCACCCCCGCGACGAGGCGAAGCCGCGCTTCTGGCTCGTGTTCTGGACGCTGGCGCCGTGCTGCGCGGCGTCGGTCGTGCCGATCCTCACGCAGGCGTGGGGCCAGCCGGTGGGGCCCGTCGTGCTGTCGGTCGCGCTCCTCGGGCTCGCCGCCGCGCTCGTCTCCCCGCCGACGCCGGCGGGCGTCGCGCGCGCGCTCGCGCTCGCCGTCGCGACGGTGACCGTGGTGAGCGTGGTCGCGCCGGGGCCGTTCGCGATCGCGGCGGGCCTCGCGTTCCTCGTGACCGCCGTCCCGGCCCTCCTCGGCCTCCCGACCGTCGGCCGCACGCTGGCCGTCGCGCCCGACGGCCACGTGCGGCGCGTCCACGCGGCGGCCGACGGCCCGCGACCGGCGCTGGCGCGCGGTCTCGCGAGCGCGACGCTCGTGGCCCTCGCGCTGGCGGTCGGCGGCGGGCTCCACGCCGTGCTCCCCGACGGCGCGCCGGGCAGCGGGGCGGCGTCGCCGGGGCGGACCGGGGACGCGACCGACGAGGGCCGCGGGCGCGCGGGGTCGTTGCGGCCCGACGACGCGGTCACCGGCGGCGGCGCGGCCGCGCGCAGCGGCTTCCTGAGCCTCCTGCGCACCAGCCAGACCATCGAGCTCACGGTGCGCGTCGACGCGGGCGTCCGCGGGCCGCGGGCCTTCTACCTGCGCGGGATGGCCTACGACGTGTTCGACGGCCGCACGTGGTCGCGGTCGTCGTCGGCGGACGCCGCGTCCGTGGTCGAGGCGGGCGACGACGGATGGGTGGACGTCGCGCCGCCGTCGCCGTCGCGCCCGCGCTGGCGGCTGCGCATCGAGGACGTGGGCGGCCGCGGCCGGGTCACGGCGTTGTGGACGCTCCCGGGCGCGGAGCGGGTGTTGTTCGAGGACCGCACCCGGGAGACCGGCGTGCGCCGCTGCGCCGACGGGACGTTGTTCGTGGCGCGGCCGGCCACGTGGGCGCCCGGCGCGGTGTACCTGACCGACGGCCCGGCCGCGGGCACCGACCGCGGCGACCTCTTCCGGCGCCGTTGCGACGCCGACGTCGCCCCGATGCGCTCCTTCGTCGCGCCGCCGCCGGAGGCCGACGCGCTGGGCGCGCTCGCGCGCGAGATCGTCGCCGGCGCGACCACGCCCGCCGACCGCGCGGCCCGTGTGGAGGCGTGGCTCCGGTCGCCGCGGTTCACGTACGCGACGTCCGGGCTCGGCGTGGACCGCGCGCGGCCGGTGGCCGACTTCGTCCTGCGGGCGCGCACGGGCCACTGCTGGTGCTTCGCGTCGGCCATGGCGGTGCTGATGCGCAGCCTCGGGCACCCGGCGCGGCTCGCGGTGGGGTACCGGCCCACCGACTACCTCGAGACCGTCGGCGTCTTCACGGTCCGCGGTCGCGACGCGCACGCGTGGTGCGAGGTCTTCTACGAGGGCGCCGGGTGGGTGGTGTACGACCCGACGCCGGGCACCGC
>JAEUHO010000349.1 GCA_016795345.1 Planctomycetia bacterium
GGGGGATGGGAACTCGGGGAGGACGGCAAGCTCCGCCTTCGGTCGACGGACAAGCGGAAGACGATCACCAACATCTTCCACCATCCGTCGATGCCGAGCATGGATGACTACTACGAGCCCTGGACGTACAAGTTCAAGGACCTGTTCGACGCGCCGGAGGGGACCGATCAGCCGACCGCTCGCCCGATCTCGCTCGTCACGGGCGAGCCGATCGACATCCAGGCCGGGCCCAACTGGGACGACGATCTCGGGGGGAGCCGCGTCTACGCCGCGTCCGACCCCAATCTCGCCGCGCTGAGCGACGAGCAGCGGATGCAACTGCAGTCGATCGAGCGGCTGGTCTACTTCTACCTCCCGCGCATCTGCAACCACTGCACCAACCCGTCGTGCGTGGCCTCGTGTCCGAGCGGGGCGATGTACAAGCGCGGCGAGGACGGAATCGTCCTCCTCGACCAGACACGCTGCCGCGGCTGGCGGTCGTGCGTCTCGGCCTGCCCCTACAAGAAGACCTACTTCAACTGGCAGACGGGCAAGTCGGAGAAGTGCATCCTCTGCTTCCCGCGCCTCGAGACCGGGCAGGCGCCGGCGTGTTTTCACTCCTGCGTCGGGCGCATCCGCTACCTCGGCATCCTCCTCTACGACGCCGACCGGATCGTCGAGGTCGCGAGCCGACCCGACCACGAGCTCGTGGAGGCGCAGCGCTCCATGATCCTCGACCCGCACGACCCGGAGGTGATCGCGGCCGCCGAGAAGGCCGGCATCCACGCGTCGGTCATCGAGTCCGCCCAGCGCTCCCCGGTGTACAAGTTCGTCAAGACCTGGGGGCTCGCGCTGCCGCCGCACGCGGAGTGGCGCACGCTGCCGATGCTGTTCTACGTGCCGCCGCTGCTCCCGGTGATGTCGCAGCGGAAGGACGGGGTCGTCGAGAACCTGTCGGCGGAGCTGTTCCACGACCTCGAGCAGGCCCGCGCGCCGATGGCCTACCTGGCCAACCTCCTGAGCGCGGGCAACGAGGGGATCCTCAAGACGACGCTGCGGAAGCAGATGGCCGTCCGCTGGCACCGTCGGGCGGTCACCGTGGGCGACGTCACGCGCGACGTCGCGGACCGCGCGCTGCGGGAGGCGGGCATCACCGCCGAGGAGGCGGACGAGATCTACCGTCTCACCGCCCTGTGCACGTTCGAGGACCGCTTCGTCATCCCGCCGATGCACCGCGAGGAGGCGATCGCCATGCTCGAGGAGCCGCAGACGCACAAGGCCGAGGCAGGGTTCGGCTTCCGGACCGCCCCTCGTCGGGGCTCGTGACGCCGTGCCCGCCGACGCCACTCTCCGCACGCAGGTCTGCGACGCGCTCGCGACGCTGCTGGCGTACCCCGACCGCGAAGTCGTCGGCCGGTTCGCGGCCGCGGGCGCGATCCTCGATCGCCTGGCCCCGACGGCCCGGCGCCAGGTCGCGCCGTTCCTCGCGTGGACCGCGACCGCGCCCGGTCCCGAGCTCGAGGAGCGGTACGCGCGGACTTTCGACTGGAGCCCGACCTGCTGCCTCGAGGTCGGCTGGCACCTGTTCGGCGAGCGGTACGAGCGTGGCGCGTTCCTCGCGGACATGCGCGCGAGTTTGCGGGCCGTCGGCGTAAGCGAGGGGACGGAGCTGCCCGACCACCTCGCGTCGTGCCTGCGATGGCTTGGGCGGGCCGACGTCGAGGCCGCGGCGACGCTCGCCCGGGACGCGATCGCCCCCGCCCTAGGGCGGATGCGGAAGGCGATGGCCGAGGGGGACGCGCCGTGGGGCGTCGTCCTCGACGCGGTCGAGGGTGTCGTGGCCGAGCTGGTGGCGAGCCTTGCGGCCGTCGGAGGTCGATGATGGGAACCGTTGCGCCGATCGACGCGGTGCTCTTCGTGGCGCTGCCCTACGCCGCTCTCGTCCTGTTCTTCGTCGGGACCATCGTCCGGTACCGGAGCCGGCCCTTCTCGTATTCGAGCCTCTCGTCGCAGTTCCTCGAGAACCGCCACCACTTCTGGGCGCAGGTGCCATTCCACTACGGGATCCTGTACGTGCTCGCGGGGCATGTCGTCGCGTTTCTGTTCCCGCGTGCGATCCTCGGCTGGAACGCCGCGCCGGCGCGCCTGTACCTGCTCGAGGCGACCGGGCTCGCGGCGGCCGCTCTGGCGTTCGTCGGCCTCGTCAACATCGTGCTCCGCCGCGCGGGCGATGCCCGGAGCCGCGTGACGACGACGCCCGCCGACTGGGTCGTGTACGCGCTCCTGGTCGTGCAGATCGCGACGGGGATGTACGTCGCGACGACCGCGTCGTGGGGGTCGTCGTGGTTCGCCTCGGTCGCGTCCCCGTACCTCCGATCGCTGGCCATGTTCGCGCCGGAGCCGGCCTTGCTGGTGCCGATGCCGCTGTTGTTCAAGGTCCACGTCGTCGGGCTCTGGGTGCTGCTCGGCGTCTTCCCGTTCACCCGACTCGTTCACGTCCTGGTGGTGCCGAACCCGTACCTGTGGCGGCGGCCGCAGGTCGTCCGCTGGTACGGCATCCGGCGCGCGGTGCCCCGTCGTGGCACCGCGCGAGCCCGCTGACGCACTCGTCCGTTGAGGAGCGACCCATGGCGATCCCGCTAGGTGCCCAGGGCAGCCAGCCGCGACTCCCGTTCGCCGCGCGCTTCCACGCCTTCCGCGCGGTCGGGCACCTCCCGACGCTGCTCACGTCGCTGCTCTACTTCGACTTCTGCTTCGCGATCTGGGTGCTGAACGGGGCGATGGCCCCGTTCATCAGTGCCGAGTTCGGACTCACCCCGACGCAGAAGGGATTCATGGTGTCGGTACCGGTACTCGCCGGCGCCCTCATGCGGTTCCCGCTCGGCGTCGTCTCGCAGTACATCGGCCGCAAACGCGCCGCGCAGGTCGAGATGGGGACCATCGTGGTCACGCTCGCCGCGGGCTACCTGTTCGTCGAGACGTACACCGGGGTGCTGATGATGGGGATCGCACTCGGCGTCGCGGGCGCGAGCTTCGGCGTGGCGCTCTCGCTCGGCTCGGGCTGGTATCCCCCGAAGTACAAGGGCCTCGCGATGGGCATCGCGGGCGCCGGGAACAGCGGGGCCGTGCTCGCGATGCTCTTCGCCCCGCCGCTCGCCAAGGCGTTCGGATGGCGCGCGGTGTACGGGATGGCGGTTGTCCCGATGCTGATGGCGATGTTGCTCCTGCAGGTCTTCGCGAAGGAGCCGCCGGACCGAGAACACAAGTCGCTGAAGGACTACCTGAAGGTGCTCGTCGACCGAGACGCCTGGATCTTCAACCTGATGTACATGGTGACGTTCGGCGGCTACATCGGCCTCACCAGTTTCCTCCCGACGCTGTTCCACGACCAGTACGGCATTCCGAAGGAGAACGTCGGCCACTACTCGGCGATCATCGTCGTCGCCGCGAGCGTGCTCCGTGTGCTCGGGGGATGGATGGCCGACCGCGTCGGCGGGCTGCGGCTCCTGCGGAGTCTTGCCGTCGCGATCGTCGTGCTGACGGCGGCCGCCGCGCTGATGCCCGCGAGCCCGTGGATCATGGTCGCGATCCTGGTGACGCTGTTCGCCGCGATGGGTGCGGGGAACGGCGCCGTCTTCCAGCTGGTCCCGCTCCGGTTCCGGACGACCACCGCGGTCGCCGGGAGCCTCATCGGCGAGGTCGGCGCGCTGGCGGGCGGTTTCCTGCCGTACGCGATGGGCGTCGGCAGGCAGCACACGGGCAGCTTTGCGCCGGGGTTCCTCGGGGGCACCGCGCTCGCCGTCGGGGTCATCGTCGTGCTCGCGGTCGTGGCGAAGCAGTGGACGCGGACCTGGGTCGGCGAGGGCGGGAGAGCCCTCGACCACGAGGGCGACCACCGGCCCGTCGAGGGCGCGGTCCGCCTCGGAACCGCGGCTCCGGACGTCCGTTAGCCCAAGGAGGCGACCGATGGAACGCATGCCTGTCGTCGCGGAGCCGGACTCGAGCGCGCCCAAGGGCCGGCTCGCGCGGTGGGACGTGGAGGACCCCGCGTTCTGGGCCTCGACCGGTCGCGCCGTCGCGTGGCGGAACCTCTGGGTCTCGATGCCGGCGCTGCTCTGCGGGTTCGCGATCTGGGGGTTCTGGTCGGTGATCAGCGTCTGGATGAAGAACCTCCAGTGGTTCGGCCCGAACCCAAGGGACCCGCGCTACTACGAGCTCGCCGCCGTCGCCGGGTTGTCCGGCGCGACGCTCCGAATCCCCTGCTCGTTCCTGGTCGCCGTGGCCGGCGGTCGCAACGTCGTCGCGGTGACCACCGCACTCCTCCTCCTGCCCGCGGTCGGCGTCGGCGTGGCGCTCCAAGACCCGGGCACACCGTACGGGGTGTTGGTGACGCTGGCCGTGCTCTCGGGCGTCGGCGGCGGCGCGTTCGCCTCGAGCATGAGCAACATCTCGGGGTTCTTCCCCAAGCGGATGCAAGGACTGTCGCTCGGTCTGAACGCCGGCGTCGGCAACATCGGCGTGAGCGTGATGCAGTTCGCCCTGCCCCTCGCGGTGACGGCCGCGGTGTTCGGCGGATGGGGGGGCTCCGCGCGGGTGTTGCCGGCGGCCGTCCCCGGTCTCCCCGCGGGGACGGAGATCTGGATCCAGAACTGCGGGTGGGTCTGGGTCGCGCCGTTGGCGGTGCTCTGCGTGCTCGCGTGGACTCGCATGGACGTTCTGCCCGCCCACGGCGCCGGCTCGACCGCGTCCTGCGCGGGGCGCGCGCTCTGGATGAACTTCGTCGGCCTCCTGGCCGCGGGCGTCGGCGCGTGGATGTACGCCGGGCTCCACGTCACGATCGGCGTGGTCCTTCCCGTCACGATCGCCTTGGGCGTCGCCGCGACGCGCTATCTCGCGCCGGCCGACCTTCGCGGCCGGGTCGCCACGCAGTACGCCATCTTCCGGCGGAAGCACACCTGGGTGATGACGCTGCTCTACATCATGACGTTCGGGTCCTTCATCGGGTACTCGTTCGTGTTCGGGCTGCTCATCAAGGACGTGTTCGGAAAGCTCCCCGGCGGGGCCCCGAACCCCGCGGCGCCGAGCCCGACGCTTGCGTTCCTCGGCCCGCTGGTCGGGTCGCTCGTGCGTCCCATCGGCGGCTGGCTCTCCGACCGGTTCGGCGGCGCGAGGGTCACGCAGTGGTCGACGGTCGCGATGGTCGCCTCCGCGGTGGCGGCGGGGCTGTGCCTCACCGACGTCGGGACGCTGGCACAGCCCGAGACCCGCTTCCCGATCGCATTCGCCCTCTTCCTCGGGCTCTTCGTCGCGGCCGGCATCGGCAACGGGAGCACCTTCCGGATGATCCCGATGATCTTCGACGCGAAGGAGGCGGGCCCCGTGCTCGCCTGGACCTCGGCCGTCGCGGCCTACGGCGCCCTGCTGATTCCCGACGTCTTCCGACCTCAAGTCGCCGCGGGAACGCCGGAGCGTGCGTTGTACGGCTTCGCCGGGTTCTACCTCCTCTGCCTGGTCGTCAACTGGTGGTACTACGCGCGGGCGCGCGCCGAGGTCCGGTGCTGACATGCGGAGACGAACCTTGAGCATCGTCGCGGTCGTCGGCGCCCTGCTGGGGGGCGCCGTCGTGATCCAGGGCGCGGACCTGCCGCTCCCGGGGAACCACATCGGCTACGAGCCCGTCCAGCCGATCGCCTTCTCGCACCCGTTGCACGCCGGGCAGCTCGAGATCCCCTGCCTCTACTGTCACAGCGCCGCGGAGCGGAGCCGCCACGCCGGGCTGCCGTCGGACGCCGTCTGCATGAACTGCCACCGCGCTGTCGGCGCCACGCTCTCCGCCGTGCAGGAGGAGGCCGAACGCGCGAAGGCGGCGCGGCGTCAGCCGCTGCCGGTGGTGTCGTCCGAGATCGCCAAACTCTACCGCGCTCAGGGGCTCGATGACACCGGTCAGCCGGTCCCCGGCGCCCGGGTCACGCCGATCCGATGGGTGCGCGTGCACAACTTGCCGGACTTCGCGTACTTCGACCACCGCTCCCACGTCGCCGTCGGGGTCGCCTGCGAGACGTGTCACGGGCCCGTGGACACGATGGCGCGCGTGCGGCAGCACGCCGACCTCACGATGGGTTGGTGCGTGAACTGCCACCGCCGCGCCAACGCGACGGGCCTGCCCGGCGGGCGTCCCGCGCGGGCGTCCACCGACTGCTCCACGTGCCACTACTGAGGGGGCCGCGATGTCCGACGCCGTCATTCGCTGGACGACCCTCGAGGAGCGCGACGTGCTCCGGCAGGGCGCGGCCGTCTCGCAGCCGACGGTCGGTGCAACTCCGGCGTCCGCCCGGGACGAGACGCCTGTCGACGACGGAGGCGACCTTCGGCTCTCGCGTCGTGGATTCCTCGCGGCGAGCGGCTTCACGATGGCCGGCGCGCTCGCCGCGTGCGGCCGGGCGCCGCCCGTCCATTCGGCGCCCGGCGCGATGGCACCCGAGGACGTGGTCGCGGGACGGGCGACCTGGTACGCGACGACGTGCGGTGGGTGCGCCGCGGGGTGCGGGCTGATCGTGCGTTGTCGGGACGGACGGCCGGTGAAGGTCGAGGGGAATCCCCGCCACCCGGTCTCCGCCGGCGGCGTCTGCGCCGTCGGTCAGGCGACGTTGCTCGGGCTGTACGACTCGCGCCGACTCCTGCGTCCGGTCGTCGACGGCCGCGACGCCACGTGGAAGGCCGTGGACGAACGCGTGCGCACGGACCTCGAGCGCGTGCGCGCCACGGGGGGGGCGATCCGGCTCGTGACCGGCACGGTGAACGGGCCTTCCACCTCGGCCGCCGTGGCGGCGTTCCTCGCGGCGTTCCCGACGGCGCGCCACGTCTCATATGACGCCCTCTCCGCCTCGGCGATTTCGGACGCGCACCGTCGCACCCACGGTGTCCGGGTCGTCCCTCGCGTCTTCCTCGACCGGGCCGAGACCATCCTCGGGCTCGACGCCGACTTCCTGGGCACGTGGATCTCGCCCGTCGAGCACACCCGCGGGTGGCGCGCGGGGCGCACCCTCGGTGGAGCACCGCCGCGCCTCTCCCATCACGTCCAGGTGGAGGCGGCGCTCACGCTCACAGGCTCGAACGCCGACCGGCGCGTCCGCCTCGACGCCGGGACCGAAGGCGCGTTCGCGGCCCATCTCGCCGCGCGACTCGCGAAGGCGGCGGGGCTCCCGGCGCCCGCGACCCCGGACCCGCTGCCGGTGGAGGCCGCGGCGTTCGACTCCGTCGTGGCTCACCTCTGGGCGACTCGCGGGCGCAGCGTCGTCCTCTGCGGGACCAACGACGTCGACGTCCAGGCCTGCATCGCGCTCGCGAACGAGGCCCTCGGCGCGTACGGCGGCATCCTCGACGTCGCCGCGCCTTCCCTGCAGCGCACGGGCGACGACGGGGGCTTCGCCGCATTCGTCGACGAGCTGGAGGCGGGAACGGTGTCCGCGGTGATCTTCGCGGGCTGTAACCCCGTGGCCGACGCCGCCGGGGGCGCCCGGCTGACCGCCGCCCTCCCGCGGGTCGCCGTCCGGATCGGCCTCGCGGAGCGGCACGACGAGACGACGGCGGCGCTCACCGTCGTCACGCCGTTGCCCCACGCGTTCGAGGCCTGGGACGACGCGGAGCCTGTGCGCGGCGTCGTCTCGTTCACCCAGCCGCTCGTCGAGCCCTTCGGCGAGCCGCGGTCGTTGCGGGCGTGCCTCGTCGCGTGGTCGGGCGCGGCGATGTCGGAACTCGACCTCGTGCGGGCCACGTGGCGGCGGGACGTGCTGCCGCGTCTGCCCGCCGGGGCCGCCGAGGCGTCTTCGTGGCGCACCGCGCTCCGGGACGGATTCGTGCGGGTCGACGTCCCCCGAGCGCCGGCGAGGCCGTTCGATGTCGCGGCCGCCGCGGCGGCCGCGCCCCGCGTCCGGCCCCCCGGCGATGGGTGGGTCCTCGCCTGCGTCCCTTCGGTGGCGATGCTCGACGGGCGGCACGCGCAGAACCCGTGGCTGCAGGAGCTCCCGGACCCGATCACGAAGCAGACGTGGGGGAATGCGGTGCTCTTGTCCGAAGTCTCCGCGCGGAGGCTACGCGTCGCCGACGGCGACCGGGTGCGGGTCACCGGCAAGGACGGCGTGACCGCGACCCTGCCCGCCCTGATCCAGCCCGGCCTCGGGGACCGGACGGTCGTGCTCGTGTTGGGATACGGTCGCGCGGGCACCGACCGGTTCGCCGGCGTCGGTCCGGCTTGGATCGAAGCGAAGCCCACCGTCGTCCGCGGCGGCACCGTCGGCGCTTCGGCGACGCCGTTCCTCCGCTTCGAGCGGGGCGCGGTCGTCTATGGCGGGAGCCCCGTCGTCGTGGAACGCGCCGGAGGACGGGAGGACGTCGCGCGTGCGCAGGTCTACGACCGACTGGACGTGCCCAAGAACGTCGCCCCGCACGGTGGCGAACGACGTGACCCGGTCCACGAGACGACGCTCGCGGCGTTCACGAAGGACCGACGGGCCGGTCATCCGCACGCCGCGCATTCTGCGGCCGACCTCTGGCCGGCCGAGCACCGGACGCCCGGCGAGCGCTGGCGGATGGTCGTCGACCTCACGGCGTGCACGGGGTGCTCCGCCTGCGTCGTCTCGTGCCAGGCCGAGAACAACATCCCGGTCGTCGGGAAGGACGAGGTCTTCCGGCGGCGCGACCTGGCGTGGATGCGGATCGACCGCTACTACGCGGACGTACCCGGCGCCACCGGCGAGGTGGAGGTCGTCCACCAGCCCATGCTCTGTCAGCACTGCGAGAACGCGCCGTGCGAGACGGTCTGCCCGGTCCTCGCCACGGTCCACAACTCCGACGGCACGAACGGCCAGGTCTACAACCGATGTGTCGGCACGCGGTACTGCGCGAACAACTGCCCCTACAAGGTCCGGCGCTTCAACTGGTTCGACTACGCGCGCCATGACCGATTCGCGGACCTCGTGCTGAACCCCGACGTGACCGTCCGGACGCGGGGCGTGATGGAGAAGTGCTCGATGTGCGTCCAACGCCTGCACGAGGCGCGCGCCGAGGCCCGGCGGCTCGGCCGACCGCTGGCTGACGGCGAGGCACGCACCGCGTGCCAGCAGTCGTGCCCCGCCTCCGCGATCGTGTTCGGAGACGCGAACGACCCGCGGAGCGCCGTCGCGCGGCTGATCGCGCAGGACGCACGCCACTATCGGGTGCTCGAGGAGCTCAACGTGAAGCCGTCCGTGGGCTACCTGACGAAGGTCCGGAATCGCCCCGCCGACGGAGAGGGAGCCGAACGCCATGGCTGACCCGATCGTGGTTGCGGCGATCCCGGAGCGCACCATGGGCGCGGCGCCGACGACGGCGCACCCGGCGCACGAGCCGCGCGACGACGTCCGTTGGATCCTCGGGGACAAGGGCCCGCGCGACATCACGGACGACGTGTGTCGACCGCTCGGGCGACGGCCGGGGCGCGGCTGGTGGGCGGCCTTCCTCGTCGCGCTCGCGATGCTCGGCGTCGGTGTCGCGTCGATCGGCTACCTGTTCGTCACCGGCATCGGCGTCTGGGGGCTCAATCGAACGGTCGGCTGGGCGTTCGACATCACCAACTTCGTCTTCTGGGTGGGCATCGGCCATGCCGGGACGCTGATCTCGGCCATCCTCCTGCTGTTCCGCCAGAAGTGGCGGACGTCGATCAACCGGTCCGCCGAGGCGATGACGATCTTCGCGGTGATGTGCGCCGGGATCTTCCCGTTGATCCACATGGGGCGTCCATGGTTCGGGTACTGGGTTTTCCCGTACCCGAACACCCGCGGCCCCCTCTGGGTCAACTTCCGGTCGCCCCTGCTCTGGGACGTGTTCGCGATCGGCACCTACTTCACCATCTCGCTCGTGTTCTGGTTCGTGGGGCTGATCCCGGACCTGGCGACGCTTCGCGACCGCGCGACCGGCCTGCGCCGTCGCGTGTACGCCGCGCTCTCGCTCGGGTGGAGCGGCTCGGCGAGGTCCTGGAAGCGGCATGAGACCGTGTCGCTGTTGCTGGCCGGGCTGGCCACACCGCTCGTCGTCTCCGTCCACAGCGTCGTCTCGTTCGACTTCGCGACCTCGGTGCTGCCCGGTTGGCATGCGACGATTTTCCCCCCGTACTTCGTCGCGGGCGCCGTCTTCTCGGGCTTCGGAATGGTCCTGACGCTGATGCTGATCGCGCGGAAGGTGATGGGCCTCGAGGCGTACATCACCAAGAAGCACGTCGAGATGATGTGCAAGGTCATCCTGGCGATGGGAGCAATCGTGGCGTTCGCCTACGCGACCGAGCTCTTCATGGCGTGGTGGAGCGGCAATCCCTACGAGCGGTTCGCCTTCCTCAACCGGGCGTTCGGGCCCACCGGCTGGACGTACTGGGTCATGGTCGGATGCAACGTCGTGATCCCGCAGTTGCTCTGGTTCCGACGGGTCCGGGCCAACCTGGCGGTGGTGTTCGTCGTGACGCTGGTGATCAACGTCGGCATGTGGTTCGAGCGGTTCGTCATCATCTGCACGACGTTGCAGCGCGACTTCCTCCCGTCTTCGTGGGCGGACTTCAGCCCGACCCTTCTCGACATCGGCACGTTCGTCGGATCGTTCGGGCTCTTCTTCACGCTGTTCCTGTTGTTCTGCCGGCTCGTCCCGATGATCGCGATGGCCGAGGTGAAGGCCGTCACGGCGCACCAGCCGAAGGCGGATGACGGGAAGGGAGGCGCGACATGAGCCGCCGGGTTCTCGTGGTGGCATTCGACGACGAGCATCGGCTGCTCGCCGCGCTCCGGCACGCGCGCGCGACGCCGCACGAGGTGCTCGACGTGCACGCACCCTATCCGGTGCACGGGCTGCCCGAGCTCCTCGGCGAGCGGCCCTCGCGGCTCCCCTGGGCGTGCTTGGCCGGCGGCCTCGCCGGGCTCGGGCTCGGCTGGGCCCTCCAGGTCTGGACGTCGGTGCACGACTGGCCGCTGAACGTCGGCGGGAAGCCGCACGACTCCGCGCCCGCGTTCGTCCCGGTGGCCTTCGAGCTGACCATCCTGCTGGCGGGCCTCGGCGTCGTCGCCGCCTTCTTCCTGGCCGAGCGCCGTCGGTCGCCGGCGCCGGCGGCGGCGTGCGCGGTGCGGGCCACCGACGACCGGTTCGTCGTCTCCATCGGCGCGCGCGATGCCACGTTCGACGGTCCCGCGCTGGCGCGCCGGTTCCGCGAGGAGTTCGGGGCCTGCGAGGTCGAGGAGATCCTGGTGGAGGACGCGACGTGAACCGCCCCGCGATGTTGCTCTGCGCGGTCGCCGCGGCGGCCTTCTTCGGCGGGGGATTCCTCCTGCGACGCGACGTCCGTGAGCGTAACCTCGAAGTGCTCCCCGTCGACATGGTCGTCTCGCCGGCCGCCGAGACCGGCGGCGTGGGCGTCGCGTTCCCGGACGGGCTGGTCCAACGACGGCCGCCGGCGGGCACGGTTCCGGTGGACGCACCCGCGGACGACTTCGGGCCGGGGCCCGACGAGGCGCGGCGGGCTGGCGAGGTGCTCGTCAATCCGTCCCCCGTGACGCCGGCGACGGTCTCGCGAGGGGAGCGGGTGTTCCGCGCGTGGTGTGCCTGTTGCCACGGCGCCGGGGCTCGCGGAGACGGCGCCGTCACCAAGCGCGGCTTCCCACCGCCGCCGACGCTGTTCCGACCCGAGGCGCGCGCCCTGCGCGACGGCGAGTTCTTCCACCTCGTCACCCACGGACGGAAGGACATGCCGGCGCACGCGGGACAGGTCGCGGTCGACGACCGCTGGGCCGTGATCCGCTATGTGCGGGCCCTCCAGGAGCGCGTACCGTGACCGTCGCCCCCGCCCTGCCCCGTTCGTCCCGCGGCCGCCGCACGCCGATCGTCCTGCTCGCCTTGGGCGGCGCGACGTTCGCCGCGGGGCTGTTCCGCGCACCCGCCGCCGTGTGGCCGGCCTACTTGGCGTCCGTCTTCGCGCTGACGACGGTGGGGCTCGGGGCGGCCGTTTTCGTCGCACTGCACCACGTGACCGGTGCGCGCTGGGGCCGCGCGGTGCTCCCGGTTGCACATGCCGTCACGACCGTCCTGCCGTGGGCCGGCCTCGCGCACCTCGTGTTGCCGTTCGGGGTCGCGACGCTCCACCCCTGGGCCGACCCCGCCGCGGTCGCGGCCGACCATGCCCTCTCGGGTCGGGCGGGCTGGATGACGGTGCCATGGGTGATCGGCCGGACCGCAGTCGCGTTCGGTGCCTGGGTCCTCCTGGCCCGCGTCCTCGTCGCGCGGTCCCGCGCCACCACGACGGACTCGCCCGCCGGGGCGCGGTCCGCGGCGGCGCGCGCGGGCGTCCGGTTCCTCCTCGCGTTCGCGCCCACCTTCTCGGTCTACGGCTTCGACTGGGTGCTCTCGTTGGAGCGGACGTTCGCGAGCACGATGTTCGCCGTCTACCACTTCAGCGGGTTGTTCCTCGGTGCGGTGGCGTTGGTGACGATCCTCGCGATCCGTCGCCGCCGGAGCGGCCGCCTCGCGCCGGACCCCGCGTGGTCCGAGACGCTCCATGACCTCGGCAAGCTCGTCTTTGCGTTCGCCTTCTTCTGGGGCTACATCTGGTACTGCCAGTACATGCTGATCTGGTACACGAACCTCCCGGAGGAGACCCCGCACTACGTGATCCGCCATCGCGGCGCCTGGGAGCCGGTCGCGGTCCTCAACGTGGTGCTGCAGTGGCTCGTGCCGTTCGTGATCCTGATGCCGCGGGCGATGAAACGCAACGAGACGGTGCTCCTTCGGGTGTGCGCAGTCGTCCTGGTCGGGCGGGTGGCGGACCTTGCCCTCGCGGTTCTCGCGCCCGTCCACGGGGCCGCGCTGCCGGGCCTCGCGTGGGAACTCGGCGTGTCCCTGGGCGGCGTCGGGGCCTTCCTGGTCCTGTGGCGTCGCGCGACCGACGGCTCGGACGAGCCGCCCACGACCGACGTGGTGGCGCGGGCGCAGGCATGATCCGCGGCCGGCGCGCCGTCGTGCCCTCGGTCGATCAGCCGCCGATGAACGACATTTCGACGCGCGGCAGGCCCGGCGTGCCCGCGGCGCGGAGCTCGGAGTAGCGGTCGGCCCGCGCGCGCCACACGCCCTCGAGCGCGGCGCGCAGGTCGGCGTCGCTCGCGCCGGCGCGCAGGAGCGCGCGGAGGTCGAAGCCCTGCGCGGCGAAGAGGCACGTGAAGAGCCGGCCGTCGGCCGAGAGGCGGGCCCGTGTGCAGCCCGCGCAGAAGGCCTTGGTGACGCTCGCGACGACCCCGAGCTCGCCCGCGCCGTCGCGGAAGCGCCAGCGCCGCGCGGTGTCGGCGGGGTCGTCGGGCGGCAGGGCCTCCAGCGGGAACTCCCGGTCGATCGTCGCGACGATCTCGTCGGCGGGGACGACGTCGTCCATCCGCCAGCCGTTCGTCGTGCCGACGTCCATGTATTCGATGAAGCGGAGCACGTGACCCGTGCCGCGGAACCGGCGGACAAGCGGCAGGATCTCGCGGTCGTTCATCCCGCGGCGGACGACCGCGTTGATCTTGAGGGGGGTCAGGCCGGCGGCCGCGGCGGCGTCGATCCCCTCCAGCACCCGTGCGACCGGAAACTCGACGTCGTTCATCCGCCGGAACACGCGATCGTCGAGGGCGTCGAGGCTCACCGTGACGCGGCGCAGGCCGGCGGCCGCCAGGCCGGCGGCTTGGGAGGCGAGCGCCGATCCGTTGGTCGTGAGCGCAAGATCGAGGTCTCCGTGACCCGACAACATGCGGACGAGCGACGGCAGGCCGCGGCGAAGCAGCGGCTCGCCGCCGGTCAGGCGCACCTTGCGGAGACCGAGCCCCCGCAACGCACCCACCACGCGGGCGATCTCCTCGTAGGAGAGGATCTGGCCGGGCGGCAGGAACGCGTGCTCGCGGCCGAAGACGTCCTTCGGCATGCAGTAGACGCACCGGAAGTTGCACCGGTCGGTGACCGAGACGCGGAGATCACGGAGCGCACGGCCGAGGGCATCGGTGACCACGGGCAGATCCTACCCGCCGGTGGGCGGTCCGCCGGGTCGATCGTCGGGTGTCATGCGCCCCGCCGCGCGGCACGGGCCGCGGCCCGCGCCGGGCCTCGCGGTCCCGGGACCCGTGGCCGCGTCGTCACCGGGGGGCGTCGAGGACGTGGTGGGAGACGCCCCAGGTCGCGCCGCCGTCCCAGCCGAAGCAGAGCTCGCACGCGAGGAAGAACGCGCGCCACCGCGCGTGCCAGCGCCGCGCCTCGCCGGGGCCGTACGCGGCCTCGAGGACGGGCACGAGGTCCGCGCGCCGCGCGTCGAGGTTCTCGATCCAGGCGCGCGCGGTGCGCGCGTAGTGCGTGCCCGGCACCCACCACGCGGCGCGGTGGCGCAGCGGCGAGCGGAAGCGGGCGAACGCGTCGTGCGACGGCATCCACCCGCCGGTGAAGAAGTGGCGCGCCATCCAGTCGCCGGGCCCGCGGTCCTCGAACGGGTAGGCGTGGTGCCGGTGGGCGAACACGTGGACGAAGAGGCGCCCGCCGGGCCGCAGCACGTCGGCGACGCGAGCGAGCAGCGCCTCGGGGTCGGCGACGTGCTCGAACATCTCGACGGACGCGACGCGGTCGAAGGTGCCGGGCGGCGCGAACGCGTTGACGTCCTGCGTGACGACCTCGAGGCGCGACGCGAGGCCCCGCGCGCGCGCGACGGCCTCGAGGTGGGCCCGCTGCGTCGCGGAGTGCGAGAGGGCCACCACCTCGCAGCGGGGGAACCGCTCGAGGACGCGGAACGTCAGCGCGCCCCAGCCGCAGCCGAGGTCGAGGACGCGGTGCCCGTCGGCGATCGCGGCGCGCTCGAGGGACACGTCGAGCATGGCGGTCTCGGCGGTCGCGAGGTCGGCGACGCCGGGGAACCACCACGCGCCGCTGTACTTGAGGCGCGGGCCGAGGACGAGCTCGAAGAAGCGGGTGGGCACCTCGTAGTGCTGGCGCCGCGACGCGTCCGTGCGGACCGCCACGGGCCCGCCGCGGCGCGAGGCGAGGAACGCGTCGCTGCGGGCCGCGGCGGCCTCGGGGCCGCCGGCCGAGAGCTCCGCGAGGCGCGCCCGCAGGAGGCGGCGGATGCCGAACGCCACGACGGGCTCGGGCAGCACGCCGGCGTCGAGGAGGGCCGAGATCACGCGCGGCCCCGCCGCGGGGGCCACGGGACGAGGGCCGAGACCTCGCGCTGGTACGCGCGGTAGTCGTCGCCGCGCGAGCGGAGCGCCTGGGCCTCCGTCGGCGGGATGCCGGTCACGAACACGACGAGCAGGGCGAGCAGGACCGGCGCCGTGAAGCCGAGGACGCCCCACGGCGCGGGCGCCGCGGCGAGCGCGAACGCGGTCCACATCACGAGCTCGAAGAAGTAGTTCGGGTGCCGCGACCAGGCCCAGAGGCCCGCGCGGCAGGTGCGGCCGCGGTGGGCGGGGTCGCGTTTCCACGCGGCGAGCTGCGCGTCGGCGACGACCTCGCCGACGAACCCGACCGCGAAGAGGGCGAGGGCGACGAGCTCGAGGGGGTGCGCCGCGGGGGCGCGGTTCGAGGCCGCGAGCAGGAACGGCGCCGAGAGGAGCGCGGCGAGGAGCCCCTGCGCGAGGAAGAAGCCGAGGAAGACGCGGGGGCTCCAGGTCGCGCGCAGGGCGACGTAGCGCCCCTCCTCGGGGCGGCCGATCACGCGGTGGCGCAGCAGGAGGTACGCGTGGCGCAGGCCCCAGACCGCGACGGCCGCGGCGACGGCGGCGCGGCGGGGGAACGGCGCCGCGCCGAAGTGCCCGTGCACCGCCGCCGCGAGGACGACGCACAGCGCCCAGCACGGGTCGACGAGCCCGTAGTTCCGGATCCGGCGCGCGACGACGAACGCCACGGCCTGCAGGGCGAGGCACGCGCCGGTCGCGAGGAGCAGCGACGTCCAGGGGCTCACGGGGCGCCCCCGCGCGCCGCGGCGAGCACGGCGTCGAGCGGGGCCTCGTCCTCGGGGCCCGCGTTGCGGTGGGCGTAGAGGACGCGGTCGCCGGGCGCGAGCACCATGGTGCCGCCGAGCTGCCACGGGTCGCCCTGCACCTTGGTCTGTCGGAAGCCCTCCTTCCGCGCGCGCATCGCCTCGCGGATCATCCGCGGGCGGAAGAGCGCGAGGAACCCCATGCGGCGCAGGTCGGCGGCGGCGTAGGCCTTGCGGGCCTCGTCCACGACGATCGCGTCCTTCCAGCCCGTCAGGATGCGGAAGCCCCGCGCCTGCTCGGGCGTGCCGACGCCCACGACGGCGAGGCCCGCGCCCGCCGCGAGGACCTCGTCGCGCCGCTTCAGGACCGCCGCGACGCGGCGGAAGCAGAAGATTCAACCCCAGTGGCGCAGGAAGCACAGGACCACGGGGCGCGCGGCCCAGAGGTCGCCGAGCCGCGAGGGCCGGCCCTCGTCGTCGGGGAGCACGAGGGCCGCGAGGGCGGGGGCGGTGCCGAGGTTCACGGGGTCGTCTCCCGGGGCGGGAGCGCGCCGGCGAGCCGGCTGCCCTCGCGCGCGAGCTGGAGCTGGAAGTCGTGCAGGTGCCCGGTGCGGAAGGCGGCCTCGCACACCGCGAGGTAATACGTCCAGGTGCGCACGAAGCGCTCGTCGAAGCCGAGCGCGCGGACCTCGGGCAGCCGGGCGAGGAAGGCCTCGCGCCAGCGGCGGAGCGTGAGGGCGTACGACGGCGCGAGGTCCTCGACGCCGACGATGCGCAGCCGCGTGTGCCGCGCGAGGAGCGTCGAGAACGCGCCGAGGCTGCCGAGCAGGCTGCCCGGGAAGACGTAGCGCTCGATCCAGTCCGTGCGCGCCGCGTACCGGTCGAAGCCCGCGTCGGGGTGGCAGATCACCTGGACCGCGGCGACGCCGTCGTCGGCCAGCAGCCGGTCCACGGCCTCGAACCACGGGCGCCACCAGCGCCTCCCCACGGCCTCGAACATCTCGATGGACACGATCGCGTCGAACGTGCCGCGCGTGTCGCGCCAGTCCTCGAGGCGGAGGTCCACGCGGTCGGCGAGGCCGGCCTCGCGGACCCGGGCGGTCGCGACCTCGTGCTGCGCCGCCGAGATCGTGAGGCCGGTCACGCGGGCGCCGAGGTCGCCGGCCGCGTGCCGCGCGAACGAGCCCCAGCCGCAGCCGATCTCGAGCACGTGGTCGCCGGGCCGCACGCACGCCTTCGCGGCCATGGTCGCGAGCTTGCGCCGCTGCGCGGCCTCGAGGGGCTCGTCGGGCGACGCGAACATCGCCGCCGAGTACGTGAGCGTCGGGTCGAGCCAGAGCGCGTAGAACGCGTTGCCGAGGTCGTAGTGGGCGTGGATGTTGCGGCGGCTGCCGGCCCGGTCGTTCACGAGGCGCCGCGGGGCGAAGAAGGCGGCCACGCGCTCGAAGAGGGGCCGGCGCGCGACCGCGCGGGCCCCGAGCCCGGCGGCGAGCACGGCCTCGAGGTCGTCGGCGTCCCAGTCGCCGTCCACGTACGCCTCGCCGAGGCCGAGGCGGCCGCGCAGCGCGACCTTGCGGAAGAACGCCGGGTCGCGCACGGTCAGCGTGGGGGCCCGGGCGCGGTCGCCCGCGCCGACCTCGCGCCGCGCGCCGTCGGGGAGCACCACGGTGAGCGGCGCCCCGGTCCACCCGTCGAGCGCCTCGACGACCTTGCGGCGCGCGAACCGGGTCGCGAGGCCGGGCGCGGCCGGCGGGGCCGCGATCGGGGCCGTGGCGGCGGACGCGGCGGGGGGCGGCGGGGGCGGCGTCACGCGACGGTGTTCCCGGCGGCCGCGGGGTCGTACGCGGGCCGGCGGTGGTACCGCGCGCCGCGGCGCCAGAGGGCGAGGGCGTGCGCGTGGATCATGCTCCACACGCGCCACGGCATGAACGGCAGGCGGAGGAGCGCCGACGCGAGGCCCGCGTCGTCGAGGGGGCGGCGTTCGCCCGTGAACGCGGCGCGCACCCGGGGCACGCCCGCGCGCGCGAGGTCGGCGGCGATCGTCAGGCGCTCGCCGGGCGTGCCCAGCACGAACCGGTAGGAGCCCTCGAGGTCGTGGAACGGCGACACGTGCATCCGCTTCTTCACCGTCCACGCGAGGCCCGCCGGCGTCCGCTCGGCCTCGGCGGCGGGCAGGACGTACGGGTGCCGGTCGCCGAACGTGTTGTGCACCTCGGCGACCGCCGCGACGAGGTCGCCGTGCGCGTCGTGGCACCACCAGAAGGACACCGGGTTGAACCCCTGGCCGAGGACGCGCCCCATGGTCAGGACGCGGACGGGCCCCTCGGCCTCGAGGCCCGCCGCGCGCAGTACGCGCCGCAGGCGCGGCCGGATGCCCTCGCGCCGCGACCCGCGGAAGTGGTCGGTCGCGCGGAACTCGACGGGGCGCGGGCGGTCGCAGCCGAGGAGCCCGGTCGCGCGCGCGAGGGCCTCGCGTTCGTCGAGGTCGAGGTAGAGCAGCCAGATCGGCTGCCGGAAGGCGTAGCCCGGCGCGACCTCGCGGCCGTGCCACACGCCGCCCTCGTACAACGCGCTCGTGCGCGACGTCGTCACGGGGC
This sequence comes from Planctomycetia bacterium, assembly GCA_016795345.1. Taxonomy (GTDB): domain Bacteria; phylum Planctomycetota; class PLA2; order PLA2; family JAEUHO01; genus JAEUHO01. Next base: position 18,571 of record JAEUHO010000349.1, read on the forward strand.
GCATCCGAGGGCCGTGGCCACCCGGAGCGCCGAGACGACGCCGTCCTCGTGGAACCCGTGGCGCAGGTGGGCCCCGGCGAACCACGTCCCCCGCGCGCCGTTCCGGGCCGCGAGGGCGGCCTGCGCGGCAAGGGCGTCGGACGTGAGCGTCGGGTGCGCGTACGCGAGGTCGCGCAGCACGCCGGTCGGCGTCCGGTCGGGGTTGAGGGTCACGCAGAAGGGCACGGCGTCGTCCAGGGACTGGAGGCGGTTGAGATGGTAGGTGACCCCGACGGGCGCTTCCTCGTCGTGGCAGTCGATTACGTCGCAGTTCCACGACGCCCACGCGCGGGGGGACCGGGGGAGGAACGAACGGTCGGTGTGGAGGACCACGCGGTGCCGGGCGTACGGGAACCGGCCGAGCAGCGCGGCCTCGTCGGGGGAGGCGTCGGCGAGCACGGCGGCGGCCTCGTCGGCGTGGCAGGCGAGGACCACCGCGTCGAACCGCTCGGGGCCGCGGCCGGCGGCCTCGACGAGGACCCCGGCGTCGTGGCGGGTCACCCGGCGGACCGGCGACGAGAGGCGGACGGCGCCCCCGAGGCGCGCGCCGATCGCGTCGACGTAGGCGCGGCTGCCGCCGGCGACGTGGCGCCAGGGGCGCTGCTTGCGCTGGAGGAACCCGTGGTTGCGGAAGAACGTGAGCAGCATCCGCGCGGAGAAGTCGAGGATGCCGCCGAACGGCGACGACCAGACCGCGCCCGCCGTCGGCAGCAGCCAGTGGCGGACGAACGGCGCGCCGTACCGGCCCCGCGCGAGGAACGCGCGCAGCGGCACGTCGTCGCCGCCCGCGTCGAGCCACGCGTTGGCGTCGCGGAAGAACCGGAACAGGTCGCGGAAGATGGCGAGGAACGAGGGCCGCAGCAGGTTCGTCGGCTGGGCGAGCAGCGCCGCGGGCCCGCGGAGGGCGTACTCGAGGCGGCAGCGGCGGCACCGGATCGACAGCGACATGTCGCTCGCCTGCGACGGCACCCCGAGCTCGCCGAGCAGCGCGGTGAAGTGGGGGTACGCGGGCTCGTTGAAGACGAGGAACCCGGTGTCGAGCCGGAACGCGCGGCCGTCCACCGTCACGTCGTGCGCGTGGGCGTGGCCGCCGAGGCGGTCCTGCGCCTCGAACAGCACCACGTCGTGGCGGGCGCGCAGGCGATGCGCCGCGACGAGGCCGGAGACCCCCGCACCCACGACGGCGATGCGCACGGTCCCTCCGGCGGTCCCCTCGGGCCGCTACCCGGCCGAGGCCGCCGACCGCCGACCCTCTTCCAGGATCTCGGGCGGCGGCGTCTTGAGGTTCCAGACGAGGCGGACCCACGACAGCGCCTTGAGGACGGCGTGCGAGAAGTCGTGCTCGCCCGGGTAGAAGCCCTGGCGCTCGGACGCGGGCCAGCGGTGGTGGTTGTTGTGCCACCCCTCGCCGAACGTGAACAACGCGACCCAGCCGTTGTTGCGGCTCTGGTCCGGCGTGGCGAACCGGCGCTTGCCCCAGAGGTGCAGCGCGGAGTTCACGCACCACGAGCCGTGGTAGACGAGGACCGTCGAGATCGCCATGCCCCACACGAGCAGCTGCGCGCCCGAGGTGTGGAGCGACGGGTAGGCGGCCGCCAGCGCGTTGCCGCCGAAGAAGAGCAGCGCGCCCAGGAGGACCGGCGGGACCCAGTGGAAGCGGTCCAGGAGGCGGATCTCCGGGAGGCGCATCCAGTCGCGCACGCGCTCCTCGTCGGTGTCGCTGTGGGTCGAGGCGAGGATCCAGCCGACGTGGGCCCACCAGAAGCCGCGCTTGAGCGGCGAGTGCGCGTCCTCCGGGCCGTCGGAGGCCCGGTGGTGGAGGCGATGGACCGAGGCCCACCAGATCGGGCCCTTCTGGAAGGCCGTCGCGCCGACCGACCCGAGCAGGAACGCGAACGGGCGGCTCGTGTCGTAGGCGCGGTGCGAGAAGTAGCGGTGGTAGCCCGCCGTGATCGCGAACATCCGCACGACGTAGAGCCCGACGCAGACCGCGACGGCCGTCCAGCTGATGCCGACGAAGAAGGCCGCGAAGCACGCGATGTGGATGCCCGCGAACCACGCGGTCGGGAAGAGGCGGAACCGGCGGTACGGCTCGGCGGCGGGGGGGGCCGCGACGACCTCGGCGGCGGGGCGAGCGGCCGGGGCGGCCGGGGAGAGCGCGGCGGACATAGGCAGGGAACACTACCCGACGAACGGCGGACGGCGGAACGTCGTCCGTGCAGCACATCCGTTCCCCGCAGCCCCGCGCGGTCGGTTGCCGGGGGGGCTCCGCCCCGTCCGCCCGCACCGTCCGCCCGGTGCGCCGACGGCCGGAACCGACGGGATCGTCCCGTGGCGAGCCCGCAGGCCGGACCCCCGCGCTCCGCGCCCGCCCCTCACTTCCGGTCGGGCACGTGGACGAAGAAGCCGGTGTTCTCGGCCGCCAGGCGGCGGAGGAACGGCAGGTCGAGCCCGAGGGACCCCATCGCGACGACGTTGAGCTCCACCTTCGCGAACCGGTTGAGGTCGCGGACGTACGACAGGATCGTCTCGACGTCCGTGATCTCGCCGCGGGTGGGGGTCCCGTCGGTCAGGAAGAACACCGTGTCCGGGATCCGCTCGAGGTCCGCCTGCAGGGTGGGCACCTCGTGGAGCCCGAACCCGGCCTTCAGCGCCCCGAAGATGTTCGTCTCGCCGTCGATCCCCGCGGCGTTCACCGCGTTCGCGCCGGCCTGCTGGTGGGTGGCCGCCGGGACGAGCCCGTCCTTCCACGGTCGCACCTCGGACGAGAAGAAGACGAGGTTGAAGCGGGCGCGCGGGTCGAGTTTGCCGATCGCGGCGTGGGCCGCGGCCTTGGCGACGTCGATGCGCGGCCCCGCCGCGATGGTCCCGAGCTTCTCCTGGGCCTCCTTCGGCACCTCGATCGTCGTCCCCATGGACAGCGACAGGTCGAGGACGAACACCACCGCCTCGGAGTAGATCCGCCGGCCGTAGTAGACGGGCTCCTCGTCGAGCGGGTCGCCGGGGCGCTTGGTCGGCTTGGCGTACCGTTCGTCCTCGGGGTTCGCGGGCGGGGCCTCCTTCGCGCGGGGCGGGAGGCCGAGGGGCTGCTGGCCCTTCCACCAGCTCCGCCACGTGCTCGCCTGCAGCCCGAAGTTCTCGCCGCTCACGGTCCGGAGCGCCCGGAGGATCTCGCGCTGCAGCCGGCCGCTCTCGGTCTCGAGGCGGTCGATCAGCGGCTCGACGGCCCGGGCGTCGCCGAACGCGACGAGGGCGCGGCAGGCGGTCAGCCGCACCTGCCACTCCTTCGCCTTCAGCCGCTCCGCGACCGCCGGCGTGGCGGGGGTGCCGACCCGGCCGAACGTCGCGAGCGCGTCGGCCTTCGTGATCCACGCCTTCGGCGACCGGTCCTCGAGCCGGGCGAGGAGCACCGGGCCGCTCGCCGGGTCCGCGATCGCCGCCAGCGCCGTCGCGGCGTTGGCGCGGACGAGCCAGTGCGGGTCGTCGAGCAGGCCCTCGAGCGCCGGCCGCGCCGCCGCGACCTTCAGCGTCCCGAGCACGCGCGCCACGAGGGCGCGGGTGACGCCGTCTCGGTCGGCGAGCCCCGAGGTCCGCAGCCACGCGACGACCTCCGGCGCCTGCGTCCGCTGCAGCAGGACGACGCCGGCCTCGCGCACCGCGTCGCTCTCGAGGGCGAGCTTGTCGAGCACCAGCTTCGCCGTCTCGACGTCGCGGACGCGGTCGAGGCCCCGGATCAGCGCCGCGAGCGTCGCGGGGTCCTGCTCGCGCTGGATCCGCCGCCGCTCGGCGGCGTCCACGCCGCCCGTGGCGTCGGCGTCGGCGACGTCGCGCGTGCTCTCCGCCATGGACTTGCGCTTGCCGAGCATCCGGTCCGCCCACCGCGCGTCGAAGTCCTCCGGCGTCATGCCGAGGCCGTCGCGGAACGCGAACGCGTGCTCCTTCCCCTCGCGCAGCCGCCGCAGCACCGCGAGCCAGCGCGCGCGGTCCTCGCGCAGCATCGTGTCCATGTACGACCACGACCGCACGTGGTCGTCGTACGACAGCCGCGACATGGACGGGATCGAGAACAGCGTCTCCACCGGGATCCGCCTGCCCGCGGCGATCGCCCGGGCCTTCTGGTCCCAGTCCTTGCCGGTGCCCGACGGGCCCGCGCCCTCCTGGTGGCAGAACACGACCCAGTCCTCGAAGAACGGGTGGATCTTGCACAGCCAGTCCGCCGCCGCGACGAACGCCCAGCGCGGGCACTCCTGGTTGAACCCGCCGACGCCGTGCCAGCACGAGAAGAGGATGTGGCCGATCATGTGCCGGCAGTACGCGTGCAGGTCGCGGTCCTCGCCGTACTGGTCGTACGACGCCGCGAACCCGTTCCAGCAGAACCCGCCCGCGATCTTGCCCTCGGCGCCCGCGTAGACCATCTCGGTCTTCCCGCCGCCGAAGTAGCGCGCGCGCCAGGCGTCCTTCGTCTTCGTCGTGCGCGCGAGGTAGATCGCCATGGGCTTGTCCTGGCGCAGCTCGTCGCCGAACGCCGCGACGAAGTCGGCCCGCGCCTGCTCCGCGCGCTGCAGGTAGAGGTGCACGATCTCGTGCGCGTCCACGACGCGGGGCCCGCCCGACTGCGAGAGCACCTTCAGCTGCGGGATGTCGCTCACGACGTAGAAGTGCTTGCTCCAGCCGACGGCCCCCTTCTTCCGCGCGGCCTCGTCGGGGAACTCGATCGCCAGCTGTTTCTCGAGCTGCGCCTTCGCGGCGGCGTCGGGGGCCCTGGGCAGCCCGTCGCACGCCGTGCAGGTCGTGTCGGTCGCGCAGCGGCTGCAGCGCAGGCCCCACGACGCCGCGTGCCGCCTCCAGAAACACGCGTCGTCGGCGACGTCCATGCAGCCGGCGGGCCACCCCTCCGGACGGCGCTGCCCGCCGCAGCTCCCGCCCGCGAGGCACATGCCGCAGCGGCACGGGTCCTCGGGCGCGCGGAACGGCGCGCGCAGGTAGTGGTAGCAGCCCTGCCCGGCGTCGCAGCCGCAGTGGCCGTGCTTCAGCCGGTCGTCGGGGGCGTCCGCGGCGCGCGCCGCGCCGACCCACACCGAGAGCAGGACGACGGCCAGGACCTGCGACCACCGGTGCATGCGCCGCGCTCCGCCGCCGACCCGAGCCCCGCGCATCCTACACGCGAGGCCCGGCCCGTCCCGGGCCCGAGGGCCCGGACGCCCGCGCCTCGGGACCGCGAGGCCCGGACGCCCGCGCCTCGGGACCGCGAGGCCCGGCCGATCGCGCCCCGCGACCCGCGGGCCGGGGCGCGCGCGTCCCGCGTCCGCGCGTCGCGGCGCGGGCCGGGCCTCGCGTGCCGTCGGGTCGGCGTCCGCCGCCCCGCGCCGCCCCGGGAGCGGTCACTTCTTGTCGGGGACGTGGATGAACTCGCCGCCGTTCTCGGTGGCCAGGCGGCGGAGGAAGTCGAGGTCGACGCCGGTGTTGCCCATGGCGATCACGTGGATCTCGACCTTGGCGAAGCGGTTGACGTCGCGCATCCAGGAGAGGAGCGTCTCGGCCTCGGTGATCTCGCCGCGGGTGGGGGTGCCGTCGGTGAGGAAGTACATGGTGTCGGGGATGGGGTCGAGGTCGGCGGCGAGGGTGGGCTTCTCGTGGAGGCCCACGGCGGCGCGCAGCGCGCCGTAGATGTTCGTCTCGTCCTCGAGGCCGGCGCTCTCGATGGCGCCGATGGCCGCGTCGCGCGCGCCGGACGCCACGACGAGGCCGTCCTTCCACGGCCGGACCTTCGTCGAGAAGAAGACGACGTTGAAGCGCGTCCGCGGGTCGAGCTTCTGGAGCGACGCGACGATGGCGGTCTTGGCGACCTTGATGCGCTGGCCGGCGGCGATGGTCCCGAGCTTCTCCTGCGCGTCCTTGGGGACCTCGATGAGCGTCTCCATCGACTTCGAGAGGTCGAGGACGTAGAGGATGCTCTGCGAGAAGATCCGGCGGCCGTAGTAGGTCGGCTCGTCGGGGCCGGGCTTCTTCGGCTTGGCGTAGCGGTCGTCCTCGGGGTTCGCCGGCGCCTCGGGGGCGGGCGGGAGGCCGCGCGGCTTCTGCGTGCGCCACCACGCGCGCCAGGTCGCGGGGTTCGGCGCGAAGTTCTCGTGCGTGACCGCCATCAGCGCGCGGTGGATCTCGCGGTGGAGGCGGCCGCCCTCGAGGTCGAGGCGGTCGATCAGGGGCTCGACGGCGTCCTTGTCGCCCATGGAGACGAGCGCGCGGCACGCGGTGAGACGCACCTGCCAGTCCGGGGCCGACAGGCGGGCCGCGACGGGCACCGTCGCCTTCGAGCCCGCGGCGCCGAACACGGCGAGCGCGTCGGCCTTCGAGATCCACGCCTTCGGGTTCTTGTCCTCGATCTGCGCCACGAGCGCGGGCACGCTCGCGGGGTCGGCGAGGTCGCCGAGGGCCTTGGCCGCGTTGGCGCGGACGAGCCAGTGCGGGTCCGCGAGCATCGACTCGAACGTCGGGCGGGACGCCGTGTCCTTGAGCTCGCCGAGGACGCGCGCGACGTGGGCCCGGACCAGCGGGTCGGCGTCGGCGAGGCCCGCCGTGCGCAGCCAGCCGATCACCTCGGGGTTCTCGGTCTTCTTGAGCAGCACGACGATCGTCTCGCGCACGACGTCGCTGTCGATCTTGAGGCGCGAGAGCACGAGCTCGGCGGTCTTCACGTCGCGGACGCGCTCGAGGCCCAGCAGGAGCGCCGCCAGCGTGATCGGGTCGGTCTCGCCCGTGATGCGCCGGCGCGCGGCCGCGTCGACGCCCTCGTCGTTCCCGGCGTCCTTCGGCACGTCGGCCATGGTCTTGCGCTTGCCGAGCATGCGGTCGGCCCACCGCGCGTCGAAGTCGTCGGGCGTGATCGCGAGGCCCTCGCGGAACGCCGCCGCGTGCTCCTTGCCCTCGCGGATGAGGCGGAGGGTCGCGAGCCAGCGCTCCTTGTCCTCGCGCAGCATGGTGTCCATGATCGACCACGACCGCACGTGGTCGTCGTACGACAGGTGCGACAGCGAGGCGGTGCCGAAGAGCTTCTCGATGGGGATGCGCCGGCCCGCGGCGATCCCGACGGCCTTCTTGTCCCAGTCCTTGCCCGAGCCCGAGGCGCCGGTCGTCTCGTCGTGGCAGAACGTCGTCCAGTCCGCGAAGAACGGGTGGATCTTGCACAGCCAGTCCGCCGCGGCCGCGAACGCCCACTTGGGGCACTCCTTCGTGTGGGGCGCGACGCCGTGCCAGCACGAGAAGAGGATGTGGCCGATCATGTGGCGCACGTACCCGTGCAGGTCGCGGTCGGCGCCGTAGTCGTCGGTGGAGGTGGCGAACCCGTTCCAGCAGAAGCCGCCCGCGACCTTGCCGTCGCCGCCGCCGAACAGCATGTTCGTGCGCGGGCTCCCGAAGTACGCGGCCTGCCAGGCCTGCTTCTTCGAGTCCTTGGCGGCGAGGTAGATCGCCATGGGCTTGCCCAGCCGCACGTCGTCGCCGAACGTCTGGACGAAGTCGTCGTAGGCCTTCTCCGCGCGCTCGAGGAAGAGGTGCACGATCTCGTGCGTGTCCACGACGCGCGGGGCGCCGCCCTGCGTCAGCACCTTCAGGTTCGGGATGTCGGTGACGACGTAGAAGTGGGCCGACCACCCGACGGCGAAGCGCTTGGCGGCGGCGGGGTCGGCCTTGCGCAGCCCGACCGCCGCCTCGAGCGCGAGCTGCTTCGCGAGCTTCGCCTTCGCGTCCGCGTCGGGCACGCCGGGCAGGTCGCCGCACGACGTGCACTCCTTGTCGTCGGCGCACCGGCTGCACGTGATGCCCCACGACGCGGCGTGCCGCTTCCAGAAGCACTCGGGCTTCTGCGACCCGGTGCAGTCGGCGCCCCACCCCTCGGGGCGGTCCTTCGTCGAGCAGTTGCCCGCGGCGGCGCAGAGCCCGCACCGGCAGGGGTCCTCGGGCGGGCGCAGGGGCGACCGGAGGTAGTGCCAGCAGGCCTCGCCCTCCTTGCAGCCGCAGTGGCCGAGCTTCATCCGCTCGGCGGGGCTCTCCTCCGCGTCGGCGGGCCGGAGCCCGCCGGTCCAGACGACGAGGGCGATGACGGCGACGAGGCGGATCAGGCGGTTCATGGGGGCGGGCGGATCGTACCCGAAGCGCCATGCCCCGAGGGTGTGGCAGGATCTTCGCGACGCCCCCGGAGCCCCCATGCGAACGTCCCGCCTCCTCGCCGCCCTCGCCCTCGCCGCCGGCGCCCTCGCGCCCCTCCTCGGGCGCGCCGCCCACGCCGCCGACGCCCCGTCCGCCGGGCCCGCGGCCGCGCCGCTCGCCTACACGCACGGCGACGTCGCGTGCGTGGGACAGCTCGCGAAGCCCGCGACCCTCGCCGCCGGGGGCAACCCCGCGGTCCTCGTCGTCCACGACTGGATGGGCTGCGGCGACTTCGCGAAGCGCCGGGCCGAGCAGCTCGCCGCCGCGGGGTACGTCGCCCTCGCCCTCGACATGTACGGCGGCGGCAAGGTGGCCTCCGGCCCCGACGAGGCGCGCGCGCTCGCGACGTCCTTCTACAAGGACCCGCCGCTCATGGTCGCGCGCGCCCGCGCGGGCCTCGACGCGCTGCGCAAGGTCGAGGGCGTCGACGGCAAGCGCATCGCGGCGATCGGCTTCTGCTTCGGCGGCTCGGTGTCGCTCCAGCTCGCGCGCGCGGGCGAGGACGTCGCCGGCGTCGTCTCGTTCCACGGCGGCCTCAAGACCTCCGCGCCCGCGAAGGGCGAGGGCACGGTGAAGGCGAAGGTGCTCGTGTTGCACGGCGGCGCCGACCCGTACGTCCCGCCGGCCGACGTCGCGGCGTTCATGGACGAGATGGTGCAGGCGAAGGCCACGTGGCGCATGGAGACGTACGGCGGCGCGGTGCACGCGTTCACGAACCCGGGCGCGGGCAGCGACCCGAGCAAGGGCGCGGCCTACGACGCCGACGCGGACGCGCGCAGCAAGCAGGCCCAGGACGCGTTCTTCGCGGAGCTCTTCGCGAAGAAGTAGCGGACGGGTCCCCGGGACACGGTCGAGGGTCCGGGACCGCGAGGCCCGGCGGCCGCCGGGCCTCGCGGTCCCCCGCGGGGGGCCGCGATCGTGGGGGCCGCGATCGTCGGAGCGCTGGGCCCGGGGATCAGCGCTTCGCGCGGAGCAGGAACGAGACGTCGAGGCCCGGGGCGAGGTCGCGCGGCGGCTTGCCGCGGGCGTAGAGGCGGCCGCCGCCGGGCCCGACGAGGCGCGCCTTCGCGCCCTCGACGTGGAGGATCGCGCCTTCGCGGAGCGCGAGGACGGGGCCGGGGTTCTCCTCGAGGAACTCGAGGAGGCGGACCTCGCGGGTCTCGCCGCCGTAGGGGCGGTAGCGGGCGCCGTGGCGGATGAAGTAGGCGCCGTCGGTGAAGTGGGCGTTGATCTGGAAGGGGACGAGGCCGAGGGCGGCGGTGGAGCGCAGCTCGCAGATCGGCATGTCGTTGGTGGTGCGGATGGAGGGGCAGGCGAGGTTGGTGCCGGCGGAGATGCCGACGTAGGGGAGGCCCGCGGCGACGCGGCGGCGGAGGAGGGGGAGGACGCCGGCCTTCTGGACGCGGTCGAGGAGGCGCCACGTGTTGCCGCCGCCGACGAGGACGGCCTGCGCGTCGCGGACGGCGGCCTTCGGGTCCTTCGCGCGGTGGATCGAGTCGAGGGCGCGGCCGGCGGTGAAGCCGCGCTCGACCATCATGCGGACGTAGCCGTCGTGGTCCTCGAGGGCCCAGGGGACGAAGAGGACCCGTTCGACCTTGCCGAGGAACGTCTCGAAGGCGTCCCGCCAGGCCTTCCGCCGCTCCTCCGTGGACAGTCCGCCGCTGCCGAGCAGGATCCGCATGCGTACTCCCGTCCGCGACACCCGCCGCTCGCGCCACTCTACCGGGGGGGCCGCCGACAGCGAGACAACGGGGTCGGAGCCCCTTGTCTCGGTGTCGGACGACCGTGGCTTTGGGTGGGGGGCCCGGATGGTCGATGGGGAAGTATGGGTGTGCAGGTGGGACCCGGGCCGACCGCCGTCGAGACCGTCGAGCGGTTGCTCCGACGCGCCGTGAATCTCGGCGCCAGCGACCTCCACCTCGACCCGACCGAGGCGGGCCTCGTCGCCACCGTCCGCCGCGACGGCCTCCTCGAACCCCTCGAGACGCTCCCCCAGGACCTCCACCCCCGGGTCCTCGGCCGCCTGAAGGCCCTCGCCGACCTCCTCGCCTACCGCACCGACGTCCCGCAGGAAGGCCGCATCCCCGCCGACCGCTCCGGCATCGGCCGCGAGGTCCGCGTCGCCACGTACCCCACGGTCAACGGCGAACGCGCCGCCGTCCGCCTCGAGGTCGGCGCGCACGCCCCCCGCACCCTCGCCGACCTCGGCCTGCCGCCCGCCGTCCTCGCCGACCTCGCGCGCGCCTTCGACCAACCCGAAGGCGTCGTCCTCCTCACCGGCCCCTCCGGCAGCGGCAAGACCACCACCCTCTACGCCGCCCTCGGCCACCTCCTCGCCGGCGGCCGCCGCCGCGCCATCGTCACCGTCGAGGACCCCGTCGAGCGCCGCGTCCCCGGCGTCAGCCAGACCCAGATCGACGCCGCCGCGGGCCTCACGTTCCCCCGCGCCCTCCGCTCCCTCCTCCGCCAGGACCCCGACGTCCTCCTCGTCGGCGAGATCCGCGACCGCGAGACCGCCGCCGTCGCGCTCGAGGCCGGCCTCACCGGCCACCTCGTCGCCTCGACCATCCACGCCGGCCGCGCCCCCCTCGTCTTCGCGCGCCTCCTCGACCTCGGCGTCGAGCCCTTCGCCCTCACCACCGCCGTCCGCGGCGTCCTCGCCCAACGCCTCGTCCGCCGCCGCGCCCCCGACGGCACCCTCGCCGGCCGCGTCCTCGTCGCCGAATGGCTCCCCATGTCGGCCCCGCTCCGCCGCGCGATCCTCGCCCGCGCCGACGGCGAGGCCCTCGCCGCCGCCGCCCGCGAGGCCGGCGCCCCGTCCCTCGACGACGCTGCGGCCGACCTCGTCCGCCGCGGCCTCACCACCCCCGAGGAGGTCCGACGTGTCCTCGGCGACTGACCCTTCCCGCGCCGCGACGACCCCTCCTCCGGGACGCGAGGCCCGCTCGCCCGCGCGTCGCGCCGACCCCGAGGACGTCGCGCTCTTCCACACGTCCCTCGCCGCGCTCACCCGCGGCGGCGTCCCCCTCGGCCGCGCGCTGCGCCTCGTCGGCGCCGACCTCGGCCGCGCCTCGCTCGCGCGCGACGCCGAGGCCCTCGCCGTCGCCGTGGACGCGGGCACCCCGCTCGAGGCCGCGTACGCCGACCCCGCGCGCCCGTTCCCGCCGCTCTACCGCGCGCTCGTCGCCGCCGGCGTCGCGAGCGGCGACCTCCCGACCGCGCTGGACGAGATCGCCGGCCACGCGCGCACCGAGGCCGACGCGGCCCGCCGCGTCCGCGGCGCGTTGATCCACCCCGTCGTCACCGCCGTCGGCGCGGTCGTCGTGGGCCTCGTCGCGCTCGTCTTCACCGCGCCGCGCCTGTGGGGCGTCAGCGAGGAGATCGGCCACGGCAACCCCGCGCCGATCGCCGCCGTCGCGCTCGGCGTCCTCGCCGCGCTCGTCGTCGCGGTGGTCGTGCTCGTCTTCCGCCGCAGCCCCGTCACCGGCACGCGCGGCGCGCACCTCCCGGGCGTGGGCCCGCTGCGCGAGGCCGCCGCCGAGGCCGGCTTCGCGTCCACGCTCGCGCTGCTGCTCCGGCGCGAGACGCCGCTCCACGACGCGCTCGCCCTCGCCGCCGGCACCTGCGACGAACCGGGCCTCGCGTCCCGCGTGCGCGCCGCCGCCGAACGCGTGCGCGGCGGCGAGGGCCTCGCGTCGGCGCTCGCGGCCGAGCGCGCGTTCGACCCGTCCGTGCTCTGGCTCGTCGAGTCGGCCCACGGCGGCGACGGCGTCGCCACCGCGCTCACCGACGTCGCGACGCTCCTGCGCCGCCGCTTCGAGCGCGGGCTCGACCGCTTCGCCGCGTGGCTGCGCCCCGCCGCGGAGGTCGTCGTCGGCCTCGTCGTGCTCGCGTTCGCGTACGCGTACATGGTGCCCCTCGTCCGCCAGGCGAACGAGGTGCTCGAGCTCTGGGGCACCTGATGCACGCGGCCGTCGTCCTCGGCCTGCCGCTCGTGGCGCTCGCGACGCCGTTCGTGCTCGGCACCCTGCGCCGGGCCCGGGCGGAGCGCCGCGCCGCGCTGCTCGAGGCCCTCGCGCTCGCCGCGCGCCGCGGCGTGCCGCTCGCCGCGCCGCTCCGGCGCGCCGCGACCGTCGCGAAGCCGGCCCGCGCGGCCGCCCTCGGCGCGCTCGCCGACGATCTCGACGCGGGCCGTCCGCTCGCCGAGGCGCTCCGCGGGCGGCTGCCCCGCGAGATCCCCGTGTCCGTCGCCGCGGCGCTCGCCGCCGGCGAACGCGCGTCGCGGCTCCCGCAGGCGCTCGAGACCGCGGCGGCGGAGGCGTCCCGCGAGCTCGCCGCGGGCCACCGCGTCGCGCTCGCGGCCTTCTACCCCGCGCTGTTGTTCGTCGGGATCGCGCTGCTGCACGTACGA
>JAEUHO010000370.1 GCA_016795345.1 Planctomycetia bacterium
CCGAGGTGGCGCCCCTCGTCGTTCTGGCCCCGCGTCTCGAACGCGAGGATGGCCCGCGGGGCGAAGCCGCGGAACCGCCCGCCGCGCGCCGCGAAGACCTCCTCGTCGTCGTACGTGGCCTGGAACGCCAGCTCCTCGAAGTGCTCGAACGAACCGTTCGGGCTCCACGAGAGCTGGTAGTCGACGCGCAGGTCGAGCCGCTCGCGCACGCGCGCCGCGAGCCCGAACCACACGTCGCCCTCGTAGAACGCCTTCGGCGCGTGCGGCGCGCCGTCGAGCCCCGTCGCGCCGTCGTGGAGGCTCGCCCACCCGTCCGCGACGAACCGCAGGTCGTCGATGGGGCCGGTGCAGGCGAAGAGGGGCACGTCCACCGCGACCCACGGCTGCACGACGAACCCCTCGGCCTCGATCAGGAACCCGCGGTCGTAGTACGCGCTCGCGACGTCGACGCCGACGGTCACCTCGCGCTCGGGCCCCGTGTCCTCGGCCTCGTCGTCATCGGCTTCGGCGGCGTCCGCCGGCGCGTCCGGTCCGGCCGCGGGCGGCTCGCCGGCGACCGGGCCTCGCGTCCCGGGGAGCGGGTCGTCGGCCCATGCCCGTCCCGAGGCGACCGCGATCGCCGCGAGCCCGCACAGCAGAACGAGACGCACGCCCGGCCCCACGGTCGGTGACCTCCACCACAGCCGATCTCCCATCGACCGATCGCCCGGGCCGACCGAAGTGATCCTCCGGGGGCCGCGCACCGGGGGAGCGTCAGGCGTCGTCGGGGTCGGGGCCGCCGAAGTCCCCCGGTACGACCCGCTCGGCGCCCCCCTCGATCTCGAGGAGGACGTCGTCGCCTGACCGCACCCCCGGGACCTCCCGGCCGGGCTCGCATCGCACGACGCACCCGAGCGCCCGGGCCGCCTCCCGCGCGCAGGCGACGTCCGACCCCCACCGCGACCGCCCCCACGGGATCCAGATCCCGTCGAACGGCCCGTCCTCCATCCGGTGGGTGACGATGATCTCGCCCTTGGCGGTCGCGTACCCGGTGGCCCCCTCGCGCTCCCACGCGACCCGCGCCGGCCCGGCCACCGCCTCGAACCAGGCGAGCAACCGGGCGTCCTCGCAGCCCCGGACGAAGATCTCGACGTCGGCGTGTTTGGCCATGGGCGCCTCCGCCCCCGACGATACCGGCGCCGCCCCGCGCGCCCCCGCGCGGGCCCGTGCGCTCCGACCGCGGTGGTCTTGTGCCGCCGGGGGGCCGTCGATAGGCTCCGCCCGGTCCCCCCCACGGAAGGAGTACCCCATGGACGTGTCCTCGATGTGCGTGATCGCGGCGGCGGAAGGCGGCCTGATGGGCCTGTTGATCGCGCTCGCGATCGGCGGCCTGATCGGCTGGGTCGCCAGCCTCGTGATGAAGACCGACGGTCAGATGGGCCTGCTGGCGAACGTCATCGTCGGCGTCGTGGGCTCGGCCCTCGGTCACTTCCTGGCCGGCGCGCTCGGCATCGCGGCGGGCGGTCAGATCGGCAGCATCCTCGTGTCGATCGGCGGCGCGGTGCTGCTGATCGTGATCCTGCGCGCGCTGAAGATCATGAAGTAGGCGGCGGCGTCCCGGCCCCACGGGACGCGCAGCCCGCGGCGAGCGACCGCGAGGCCCGGCGGCCGCCGGGCCTCGCCGTCCCGGACCCTCGACCGCGCCCCGCGCGGGGCGGCCGTGCGCGCATCGACCGCGTCAGGACGCGGCGGGCGGCGGCGCCGGCACCGCGGGGGGCGCCGACTTCGCGCGCGCCCGCGCGACGAGCACCGACGTCGCGAGGATCGCGATGATCGTGGCGAACGAGATCGCGGTGGGCACCTTGATGAAGTCCACCGCGGCCATCTTGACGCCCACGAACATGAGGACGGCCGCGAGGCCGACGTCGAGGCCGGGGAGCTTCGTCATGGCGCCGGAGAGCAGGAAGTAGAGCGACCGCAGGCCGAGGATCGCGAAGACGTTCGACGTGAAGACGATGAACGGGTCGAGGCTGATGGCGAGGACGGCGGGGATCGAGTCGAGGGCGAAGATGACGTCGGTCACCTCGACGAGGAGGAGCGCGGCGAGCAGCGGCGTCGCCATGCGGCGGCCGTTCACGCGCGTGAAGAAGTGGTCGCCGTCGAGGCGGTCGGTGGTGGGGACGAGGCGCTTGATGATGCGGAACGCGGTGGACGCCGACGGGTCGTGGTCGCCCTTGCGGAAGAGGAGCTTGAGGCCCGTGAGGACGAGGAAGCCGCCGAAGACGTAGATGAGCCAGTGGAAGCGCGCGAGGAGCGCGGTGCCCGCGAAGATCATGATCGCGCGGAGGATCAGCGCGGTGAGGATGCCCCAGAACAGCACGCGGTGCTGGTAGATCGGGGGGATCGCGAGCGACGAGAAGATGATCGCGAAGATGAAGACGTTGTCGACGGAGAGGGTCTTCTCGACGACGTAGGCGGAGAGGTACTCGAGGGCCCGCTCGGAGCCCATGACGATCCAGACGCCGGCGCCGAAGAGGAGGGCGAGGCTCACCCACACGACGCTCCAGGCGAGGGCCTCCTTCGTCGAGACGACGTGGGCCTTGCGGTGGAAGACGCCCAGGTCGAGGGCGAGCATCGCGAGGACGAGGAGGAGGAACCCGCCCCAGGCGAGGTTGGTCGCGGCGAGGAACGGGAGCGAGGCGGGCAGGAGGTCGGCGAGGCGGGCGATCGGGTCGGCGGGCATCTCGGGTCCCGAGGGAGGGAAGCCCGGGAGTGTGCCCCCGCCTCGACCCTTCGACTACGGGCATGGAATCGAACTCGTCCATAGACTGTACCTATGCAACCCCCCCGGTTCGACTACGACCACCTCCGGTACTTCGAGGCCGTCGCCCGGCTCGGCTCCGTCACGGCCGCTGCGCGGGCCCTCGGCGTCACCCAGCCGACGGTGAGCGTCCAGGTGCGGGCGCTGGAGCGGTCCCTGGGGGTGTCGCTCCTCGAGCGACGCGGCCGCCGGCTGCTCCCGACGGACGCGGGGGGCGCGGTGGCGGCGTTCGCGGCCGACATCTTCCGGCTCGGCGGCGAGCTCGAGCAGGCGGCGCAGGGCTGGATCCCGGGGCGGCCGGTGCGGTTGCGGGTCGGGCTGCTCGACGGGATCCCGAAGGCGCTGGCGGCGCGGTTGATCGAGCCGGCGTTCGACGCGGCGCCGGCCGTGCGCGTGGAGGTCCGCGAGGGCCCGCTGCCGTCGCTGCTCGCCGACCTCGAGGCGCGCGACCTCGACGTCGTGTTGTCGGACGCGCCGGCGGCCGAGCTGCCGCCCGCGCGCGCGACGAACACCCTGTTGCTCGAGTGCGGCGTCACGTTCCTGGCGCCGAAGGGCCTGGCGCGGCTGGCGCGGGACTTCCCGCGGTCGCTCGACGGCGCGCCGGTGCTGCTCCCGACGCCGCGGGCCGCGATCCGGCGCGCGCTCGACGCGTGGTTCGCGGCGGAGGGGATCCGCCCCGTCGTCGTGGGCGAGATGGACGACGGGGCGTTGCTGGCGGCCGTCGCGGCGCGGGGCCGCGGCGCGTTCGTCGTGCCGTCGGTGGTCGCGGAGGAGGCCCGTCGCGACCTCGCGGCCGTCGTCGTCGGCGCGCCGTCGTCCGTCCGCGAGCGCCTCTTCGGCATCACCGTCGGCCGCCGCCGCGACCCCGCCGTCGCCGCCGTCCTCGCGGGCCTGCGGCCGGCGCCCGCTCGCTGACCCGGCGTCCGGTCGCGTCCAGTCCCGCCCATCGGTGTCCGTCACCCGATGGCGCGTCTACTCCCGCCAATCGGTGTCCGTCACCCGATGGCGCGTCTAGTCCCGCCAATCGGTGTCCGTCACCCGATGGCGCGTCCAGTCCCGCCCATCGGTGTCCGTCACCCGATGGCGCGTCCAGTCCCGCCCATCGGTGTCCGGCACCCAATCGCGGAACCGGCACGGGGGAGGTCAGCGCAGGGAGGTGATCCCGAACCGGGCGAGGTACTTGCGGAGGCGGTCGGTGTCGTTGGTGGTCGAGCGGCGGGTGCGGGAGGCCGCGAAGAGGACGCGGCCCGCCTCGGCCAGCGAACGGGACGAACGACAGACCCGGACCACGTCGGCCAGCTGCACGCGATCGAAGCGGTCGAGCGTCTCGAAGGTCCCCGGCGGCAGGACCTCGCGGAGCAGGTCGTCGTCGCCCGCCGTCGCGACGGCCGCGGCGGTCGCCCACGAGGCCGACAGGCGCGCGGTCTCCTCGCGGACGTCCTCCACCGTGATGCGCCCCCCCACCGCGAGCGTCGCGAGCCGCATCACCGCGGCGTTCAGGTCGCGGAAGTTGCCGGCCCACGTCGCGCCGGGCGACGTCGCGAAGTCGAGGAAGGCCGCCCGCGCCTCGCGGCTCAGCGTCACGCGGCGGTTCAGCGTCCGCGACGCGGCCTCGAGCTCGAAGTCGAGGTTCGGCTCGAAGTCCTCCGGGCGGTCACGGAGCGGCGGGAGGGCGAACGTCCACAGGTCACTGCGCGCCAGGAGGTCGGCCCGGAAGCGGCCCGCGGTGGCGTCGGCCTTGAGGTCGCGGTTCGTGCCCGCGAGGAGCTGGAAGTCGCTCGAGACCTCCTTGTCGGAGCCCATGGGCAGGAACCGCTTCTCCTCCAGCGCCCGCAGGAGCATGGCCTGCTCGTCGGCGCCGAGCTCGCCGATCTCGTCGAGGAACACGACGCCCCCGTCGGCCGAGCGCAGGAGCCCCGTCCGCTCCGTCAGCGCCCCGGTGAACGCGCCCTTCGCGTGCCCGAACAGGGCCGACATCGCGGCGTCGCCGCGCAGCGTCGCGCAGTTGAGCTCGACGAACGCCCCCCGCACCCCGTGCCGCTGCCGCTTCAGCTCGACGATGCGCCGGGCCAGCTGGCTCTTGCCCGCGCCCGTGGGCCCGAGCAGCAGGATCGGCGCCCGCGTCGCGCCCGCGACCTGCTCGATGCGGGCCACCATCCGGTTGAAGGCCGCGTTCCGCGTGGCGATGCCCGCCTTGAGCATCGACTCGCCCTCGCGCCGCTCCTTCTCGAAGCGCGAGGCCAGCCGGTCGTACCGCGAGAGGTCGAGGTCGATGATCGCGAACCCGCCCCGCCGGTCCACCGCCCGGTTCCGCGGCGGCGACGTCTGGACGAGCCGGCCCGGCAGCCGCCGCGACTCCGTCAGGAGGAAGAGGCAGATCTGCTGCACGTGGCTGCCCGTCGTGATGTGGACGAGCAGGTCCTCGCGGTCCGGGTCGAACGCGAGCGCGTCCGCGACGTCGTGGAGGCACGCGTAGACCTCCTCGAAGTCCCACGGGTCCCGGATCGCCACCTCGCGCAGGACCACCTCGGTCTCGGGCGAGACCTGCTTCATGTCGCCGGCGGCGAGCACCGCCGCCTGCCGCGACCGCGCGTCGTGCATCAGCACGAACTTCGCGACCACGAGGTCGTCGCGCCCCACCAGGCTGACGCTGGGCCGCCAGCGGTCCCAACGACGGTCCGGCGGCCCGCCGTCGAGCACGGACCCGTAGAACCCGAGCACCGTGGTGGGTTTGGCGGCCATCTCCTCCAATCTACTTCACTATCCATTCCTCTAGTAATCCTGCGCCACCGACGGCCAGCGGGCCTCGCCGTCCCGGGCCCAACTCCGCCCCAATCGCCCGTCGGACAACGGGTTACGACGCTCCGCCACGCGACGTCTCGCGGCGTGGCACACCCGTCGCTAAGGGAGGTCCGTTCCGCTCGGAGTCCTCCCCATGGCGCTCAAGTCGTTCTTCCGTTCGATCCGCGGCGCGTTCATCCCGCCGGCCGACACCACCAACCGCGAGGCCGCGCCGGCGTTCGAGCTGACGCCGAAGCACCGCCTCGCGCAGCTGGTCTCGACGTCGTGCATCGCGGGCACGTTCTACGCCTCGGCGGAGACGCACTTCGACGAGCTGCTCGCGCTCGCCGCGCAGGTGGACCCCGCGTTCGTCGGGAAGGCCGCCGTGCACGCCCGCGCGCGCGGCCGCATGAAGGACGCGCCGGTCGCGCTCGTCGCGTGGCTGTCGAAGACCGCGCCCGACGTCTTCGCCGCGGTCTTCCCCCGCGTCGTCGACGACGGCCGCACCCTGCGGACGTTCGTCCAGATCCTGCGCTCCGGCCGCGTCGGCCGGAAGTCGCTCGGCTCGCGCCCGAAGCGCCTCGTCGAGGCGTGGTTCGACGCGCGCACCGACGAGCAGGTCTTCCGCGCGTCGGTCGGCAACGACCCGTCGCTCGCCGACGTCGTGAAGATGGTCCACCCCAAGCCCTCGACGCCGTCGCGCTCCGCGCTCTACGCCTGGCTCCTCGGCCGGCCGCACGACGCGGCCGCGCTGCCCGAGGTCGTCGCGCGGTTCGAGGCCTGGAAGGCCGACCGCACCTCGGACGTCCCCGACGTCCCGTTCCCGATGCTGACCGCCTTGCCGCTCCCGGCCGCCGCCTGGGCCACCATCGCCCGGCGCGCGCCCTGGCAGACCCTCCGCATGAACCTCAACACCTACCACCGCCACGGCGCGTTCGAGGCCGACCCCGACCTCGCCGCGCACCTCGCCGCCCGCCTCGCCGCGCGCGACGAGGTCCTCCGCTCGAAGACCTACCCGTACCAGGTCCTCGCCGCGTTCAAGGCCCTCGACGCGAACGCGCCGGCGGTCCTGTCGGCGGCGCTGCAGGACGCGCTCGAGGCCTCCCTCGAGAACGTCCCGACCCTCGACGGCGCGGTCCGCGTGTGCGTGGACGTCTCCGGCTCCATGGTCAGCCCGGTCACGGGCGAACGCGGCGCCGGCACCACGTCGGTCACCTGCCGGGACGTCGCGGCCCTGTTCGCCTCGGCGATCCTCCGCAAGCACCCGACGGCGCGCGTGCTGCCGTTCCACGACCGCGTGGAGGCGGTGACGCTCAACCCGCGCGACTCCGTCGCCACCAACGCCACGCGGCTCGCGTCGCTGCCCTCGGGCGGCACGGACTGCAGCGCGCCCCTGGCGCTGCTCAACGCCGAACGCGACCGCGGCGACCTCGTGATCTACCTCTCCGACAACCAGTCCTTCATCGACGCCGCGGGCACCCGTGGCACCGGCACCCTCGAACAGTGGCGGGCGTACCGCGTCCGCAACCCGAAGGCCCGGCTCGTCTGCGTGGACCTGCAGCCGCACGGCACCACGCAGGCCCCGGAGGCCGACGACGTCCTGAACGTCGGCGGCTTCTCCGACGCGGTCTTCGACCTCGTCGGCGACTTCGCCCGTGGCGGCCTCACGGCCGAGCCCTGGGTGAAGGAGATCGAAGCCATCGTCCTGTGACGCAAGGCCCGGCGGCCGTTCGCCGGGACGTGTGGGACCGGTCCCTCCGGGGACCGGACGCGCGGACGGGGGGCGGGCACTCGGGCCCGCCCCCCTTCGAAGCCCACGCTCTTTCCCCCCCCATCGCCTCGGACGCCGGCGGAATGCCGGAGTGGACTCCATGAAACGGGCGCGCCGGACCGCAAGGCCTGGCGACCGTCGCCCGAAAGGGCGGCGTCCCTCCCCTTTCGTCCCCGACGTCCGAGGCACTCTCAAGCTCGCTGAACTCCGTGCCGGGCACGAATGCGGCCGGGACTCCCTCCAAACCAGGATTTCGTCCCGTCCATGGTTGTCGTGCCCGGCGTCGGTTCGCCTCGGGTCGAGGCTCGGAATGCCGACGACGCTCCCGGTCGTGGGTTCGAGTCCCATCGGGCCCCCCGATTCCACGGGGCCCGTAGCTCAGATGAGTCGCCCTCCCGCAAGGAAGGGCGCGCTCTGCGGTAGAGCAAGACGTCGTCTCCTCTCGTCCGCGCCTCGACCTCTCCCCTTCGTTCGACACCTCCGTCGCTCTTTCCGATCCCCGATCGCGCCTCCCGTCCGGCGGTGCGGAGGCCGGAGGGACTCCATGTCCCGCGGGTTCGACCCCGCCATCGGCGCCGCAAGGCGTCGATGAAGTCCCTCCTCCCCTCGCCGCACCGGCGGACCACCCCCTCGGCGGGGCCCCGGCCCGCCGCGCCCCGCTCGTCGTCCGTCGTTCCCCCGTACGCTGTCCTCCTCTCGTCCCGAAGGCCCCCCATGTCGCACGATCCCTCCTACGTCCAGCTCGACCCGCCCGGCGGCGTCCCCGTCAAGGCGTGGGTCCGCGGCGTGCCCCTCGAGGACGAGGCCCGCAAGCAGCTCGAGAACGTCGCCCGGCTCCCGTTCGTCGGCCCGTGGGTCGCCGTCATGCCCGACGTCCACTGGGGCATCGGCGCCACCGTCGGCAGCGTCATCCCGACGCGCGGCGCCATCGTGCCCGCGGCGGTCGGCGTCGACATCGGCTGCGGGATGATGGCCGTCCGCACCTCGCTCGCGGCGCGCCAGCTCCCCGACGACCTCCACCCCATGCGCACCGCGATCGAGCGCACGGTCCCCCACGGCCGCACGGACGACGGCGGGGCCAACGACCGCGGGGCCTGGCGCACGCTGCCCGACCCCGTCGTGGACGCGTGGAAGGCGCTCGAGCCGCGGTTCGACGTGATCCGCGCGAAGCACCGTCGCGTCGGCCGCGGCAACACGGCGAACCACCTCGGCACGCTCGGCACGGGCAACCACTTCCTCGAGGTCTGCCTCGACGAGGCCGACCAGGTGTGGTTCCTGCTCCACAGCGGCAGCCGCGGCGTCGGCAACCGCATCGGCACCTACTTCATCGAGCGCGCGCGCGAGGCCCTCGCGGGTCGCGACGCCTCGCTCGCCGACCGCGACCTCGCGTGGTTCGACGAGGGCACGCCCCTCTTCGTCGACTACGTCGAGGCCGTGTCGTGGGCCCAGGACTTCGCCATGGCGAACCGTCGGCTCATGATGCAGTCCGTCGTGGACGCGGTCCGCCGCGTCCCGGGCCTCCCGCCCTTCGAGGCGTTCCTCGAGGCGGTCAACTGCCACCACAACTACGTCCGCCGCGAGCACCACTTCGGGGAGGACCTCCTCGTCACCCGCAAGGGCGCGGTCCGCGCGGGCCTCGGCGAGCTCGGCATCATCCCGGGCAGCATGGGCGCCCGCTCGTTCATCGTGCGCGGCAAGGGCAACCCGGACGCCTTCGAGTCGTGCAGCCACGGCGCGGGGCGCGCGATGTCGCGCAACGCGGCGAAGCGCAAGTACACCGTCGAGGACCACGCGGCGGCCACCGCGCACGTCGAGTGCCGCAAGGACCGCGACGTCGTCGACGAGACCCCCATGGCCTACAAGGACATCGACGCGGTCATGGCCGCGCAGGCCGACCTCGTCGAGGTCGTCCACACGCTGCGCCAGGTCGTGTGCGTGAAGGGTTGAGCGGCGGATCACGCGGGTCGCCGGGGGCACGGGCCCCGCGACCGGGGTGAGGGCGAGTTCCTCGGGAGCCAGGACGGGCAGGACGGATCATGACGACGGACCGGATCGATCTCGACGGCGCGGCGGGCGAGGGCGGAGGGCAGATCCTCCGCTCGGCGCTCGCGTTGTCGCTCGTCACCGGCCGCCCGTTCCGACTGGAGCGCGTGCGCGCCGGGCGCCGCAAGCCGGGCCTCCTCCGCCAGCACCTCGCGGCCGTGCACGCCGCGACGGCCGTGGGCCACGCGACCGTGACCGGCGCGGTGCTCGGCTCACAGGAGCTCGTCTTCACGCCCGCGGGCTGCCACGGCGGCGACTTCGCCTTCGCGGTCGGCGGCGCCGGCAGCGCCACGCTCGTGCTCCAGACCGTCCTGCCCGCGCTCCTCTGCGCGGACCGCCCGAGCCGCGTCACCGTCGAGGGCGGCACCCACAACCCGTGGGCGCCCCCCTTCGACTTCGTCGCGAAGGCCTACCTGCCCGCGCTCGCGCGCGTGGGCGCGACCGTCACCGCCACCCTCGACCGCCGCGGCTACTTCCCCGCGGGCGGCGGCCGCCTCGTCGCCACGATCGAGCCGGTGACGGCCTGGCGCCCGCTCGCGCTCCTCGAGCGCGGCCCGATCCTCGCCCGCCGCGCGCGCATCCTGCTCGCCAACCTGCCGGGCGGCATCGCCGCGTCCGAGGAGGGCGTGCTCCGCAAGCTCCTCCCCGTCGACCTCTGGCCCGTCGAGCACGAGCGCGAGACCGACGGCCGCGGCCCCGGGAACGTCATCCTCCTCGAGGCCGAGGCCGAGCACGTCACCGAGGTCTTCAGCGCGTTCGGCGAGCTCGACGTCCGCGCGGGCACGGTCGCCCAGGACGCCGTGGACGAGCTCCGCGCGTGGCTCGCCTCCGACGCCCCCGTCGGCCCCCACCTCGCCGACCAGCTCCTCCTCCCGCTCGCGCTCGGCGCCGGCGGCACCTTCCGCACCTCGCACCTCACGGCGCACACGCACACCAACGCCGAGGTCATCCGCCGCTTCCTGCCCGACGTCGCGATCGACCTCGTCCAAGACGGCCCCGCCGCCACGGTCACGGTGACGCGAGGCCCGCGGTCGTAGTCAGGGGGGGAAGGCCCGGGCGCCTGCCCCCCCATCACCGACGACGCGGCGCCCCCGCGCCCTCCCGGACGACGCCCCAGGCGCCGCGCCGCTCACGCCGCGACACGGCCGGCCGATCCGGGGCATACTGACCCGTGACCGTTCTCCGGGAGATCGCCCGTGCCTCGCGTGGGACGTTGGATCACGGCGGGTTCGGTCCTCGCGCTCGCCCT
>JAEUHO010000385.1 GCA_016795345.1 Planctomycetia bacterium
GAGCGGTCCGACGCGACGCGGAGCCGCCCGAGCCGCGGCCCGCGCCCCCCAAGTTGGCGCGAACGCCGACCGATACGTGGTGGGAACGACCGTGCCCACCCGCGGTCTCGCGCTGCGTCCGACCGGCCCGCTCCCTCGTTGTAAGTCGATTGTTTCTCCACAATCTGTGGGGGCGTTCAGCCCGCATTTCCGGGGTCTCGAGCCCCATCCGTTGGGTTCTCCCCGTTACGATCCCGTTGGGGTCGTCGTCGTAACTACTTGCGGGGGAACGACTTTCGTCCTTGCCGTCCCGCGGATCCTCGGGTAGAAACGGCTCCGGGTGAGGCAGACGGTCCGTTGACGCCCGGCCGCGAGGTCGGGAGCCGCCGGGTCGGCTGTCGGTTTCAGAGTTCGCGGACCAGGGCGGCGGTCGGTCTCCGGGGTCTCCCCGGGGGGCGGCCGTCGATACGGCACGGGTCGGAGTCGGCAGCGCAGCTGGGTGAGATCGCGGCCCCGGGCGGGCTCCCGCGGCCTCCGCTTCCGGGCAGTCCCGGGCGGATGGTCGCGGGGCCTCGCGTCCCCGGCGCGAGCCTCGTCCTTCGACGCCCCGGCTCCGGCGTGGGCCGACGCGGCCGGCGCGGGTCACCCCGCCGGCGCCCCCGATCCGCGGACCTTCCGGGCTCAGGACCTTCGGGTCGTAGCGGGCGGGAGTCGTCCATGAAGAAGGCCGCCGGCGCAGCCAAGCACGCAGCTGCCCTCGAGCGCGGGGCCCTCGAGCACGGGAGGTCCGGCGCGTCCGTCGCGTCGGCCGAGGCGGTGATGCCGGGTGCGCCGGCCGTGACGCCGGGCCCGAAGGCGCCGACGCCGAAGAAGGCGTCGCGCGGCCCGCGGCGCGCGCTCGCGTCGACGAAGCCGACGCCCGCCGCCGCGCCGACGGCGGGGCGCGTCGTCGGCGGCATCGGCTTCAAGCCGGCCGCGCCCGCCGGGAACCTCACGCCCGCCGTCGCCGGCGCCGCCTCGCGCCAGGGCGAGGACGTGACCCACGTCTGGTGCGAGTTCAAGAAGAGCGGCGACGAGGCCCTGCGCAACGTGCTCGTCGAGCGCTACCTCTACCTGGTGAAGGTGATCGCGAACCGGATCGCGGCGCGGCTGCCGCGCTCGATCGACGTCCAGGACCTGCGCTCCGCGGGCATCTTCGGGCTCATCCGCGCCATCGAGAACTTCGACACGTCGCGCGGCACGCGCTTCGAGTCGTACTGCGCCACGCGCGTCCACGGCGCGATCCTCGACGAGCTGCGCGCCCAGGACTTCGTCCCGCGCCTCGTGCGCAACCGCGCCGACGCGTACCGCTCGGCCTTCGCCACGCTGCGGGCCCGCCTCGACCGCGACCCGTCGGCCCGCGAGGTGGGCCTCCACCTCGGCGTCTCCGACGAGGAGGCCGAGACGCTGCGCCGCGACGCGAACCTCTCGACGGTCTACACGCTCTCCCGCGAGGACGAGTCGAACGACGACCCGTCGCAGCTCCGCAAGCTCGACGTCCTGGTGGACCGCGACAGCGAGGTCCCCTTCGACGAGATGGTCACCAAGGACCTCGCGAGCGCCCTCTCCATGCGGCTCGCGCGCGTCGAGCGGACCGTCGTCGCGCTCTACTATCACGACGGCCTCACCATGAAGGAGATCGGGTACGTCCTGAAGATCTCCGAGAGCCGCGTGTGCCAGATCCACACGAAGCTCCTGCGGAAGCTGAAGGCGCACCTCGAGGGCATCGTGAACGGGACCGAGCGGCCCGCGGACGCGCCGCGCGCCGGGGCCCGCCCCGCGCCGGCGGTGCCCGCGCGGCCCGCGTACGACGGCGCGTCGTCGTCGCCGTTGGCGCCGTAGCCGGGCGCCGGACGCACGGGGCCGCCGCCCCCGCGCCCGACGGGCCCGTCCCGACGGGCGCGTCCCGACGGGTTGGGGCCCGCGGGCCCGCACGACCCCGGCGCGCGCCGGCGGGTGGGGGGCTTCGTGCCCGGGCCTCGGACCGACCCCGTCCAAATGACGGGGGGCCACCGGGGGTGGCGTATCCTTCCGCCCTTCCCTCGGTCCTGGTCCGGAGCCTCGCCCGATGACGTCCCCGTCCCCCGCCTCCCCGGCGGCCCCGTCCGTCGGCCTGCGGGCCCTGCGCGCCGCGCTCGCGGTCGTTCCCGCGGCCCCGAAGTTCAACCCGGTCGCGGACGCGATCGCGAAGGCCACCGCGCTCAACGAGCCCGGGATCGCGTCGACGCTGCAGTCGTTCGCGTCGATGCCGGCCTCGACGGGGATCCTCGCGAACCCGCCGCTCTACGAGACGCCGGTGGTGTGCGGGGGCAAGGAGGTCCGCCTCAAGGTCCGCGGCTTCGCGATCCGCGGCATGGTGCACGAGTCCGACATCGTGCGCCGCTCGGCGAGCGCCTGGGACGTCGTGTTCGCGGGCCTCTTCGCCCGCAAGCCCGCCGCGGGCGAGTCCGGCTTCCTCCGCGCCATCGTGGACCGCGCCTTCGGCCGCGCGTTCGGCGACGGCACGAAGACGCTCGGCGCCGCGGGCGTCACCCTCGAGGAGCTGGCCGCGTTCGTCCTCGCGTCGCCGAAGGGCGGCCCCGAGGTCGCGATCCAGTTCGCCGCCTGCCACCGCAAGGCGCGCCTCCTCGCGCACGGCCGTTCGATCCCGTCGATCAACGACGACCGCCGCGCGGGTCACCTCCTCCTCGACTTCTTCCAGGTCCACGCCGCGTACATCGCCGTGGGCGTTGCCGCGATCCACCTGTCGCGCGCGTCGGGCTCGCCGGCCGCCGCCGCGACCGACCTCTCGAACCGCCTCTTCGGCCGCGCCGCGCGCCAGGGCCGCTCGGCCCTCGGCAGCGTCTACGACGCGCTCCTCGGCCGGGCCACCCCGCCCGCGCTCGCCGACGTGCTCGAGGGCATGGGCGCCATCCAGATCCACCACGGCTCGGCCGGCAGCAACATGGTCGCGCGGTACCTCACCACGCTCCACGTCCCCGCCGTCGCCGACTTCTTCGTGGGCGCCCACATCGCGCTCGACTGCGACCGCCACTTCGGCGCCATCCACGACATGACGCGCTTCCTCGAGCGCATCGAGCGCCTGCCCGCGGGCGAGGTCGACGCCGCCATCCGCGCCGCCGTCCTCCACGGCGGCCTCCCGACGTTCGGCCACCCCGAGATCTCCGCCGCCGGCCGCGGCAAGACCGTCGAGCAGGACCCGCGCCCCGCGATCTACCTCGCGCCGCTCCTCGCCGCGATCGACACGGGCACCGTCGCGCTCGACGCCCACCGCCGCGCGCGCCTCCGCCTCCTCCAGCGCATCTACCAGGTCGCGTTCGTCGAGGGCGTCGTCAAGCCCGGTCGCGAGACCGAGGACCCGCTGCGCCTCACGCCGAACACCGACTTCGGCGCGTGGGGCGTGCAGGAGGCCCTCGGCGTCGCCGAGGTGCACCGCACGTTCCTCACGTACTGCTTCCGCGGCTTCGGCTGGGTCATGGACGCCCGCGAGCAGCTCCAGCAGAAGATCATCCGCCCGGTGATCCCGCCCGAGCCCTCCATCGTCCCGAAGCCGGACGGCGACGACACGATCCCCGCGATGATCCGCTCGGTGCACGACCGCCTCGCGGCGTCGGCCGAGGCCTTCGCGAAGCGCTGACCCCCGTCCCGCGCGGCCGCGCCCGCGGTCGCGTGGGGACGC
>JAEUHO010000392.1 GCA_016795345.1 Planctomycetia bacterium
CCCGTCCGCTCAGTCGAACACGAACAGGTCGTCGCGCGCGCGTCCCTCGGCGAACGGCGTCGGCACGCCGAGCAGGCGGCCGATCGTCGGGCAGAGGTCGCGCGTGGCCCGCGGCGCCCGCGCGACCGCGCCGGCGCGGACGCCCGCCCCCTCCGCGACGAGCGCCACCGTGCGCAACGAGGCCGACCCGTCGCCGCGCGAGTAGCCGCCGGCGGCGTTCTGCGCGGCGTCGCGCCCGAGGTCGGCCACGACGATCAGGGTCGTGGTCGTCGCCAGCGCGGGGTCCGCCGCGAGCTCGCGCCGGAACCGCGCGAGCTCGGCGTCGTCGCGCTTCAGCACGTCCCAGTAGCCGTACAGGTCCTTCATCGCCACGTCGGCCTGGCCGAGCCGCACGACGAGCAGCCGCGGCCGGAACACCTTCAGGACCGTCAGGCCCGCGCGGAGCGCGCGCGCGTCGAGCCCCGCGGGCCCGGCGAGGCCCGTGGCGCGCCGGTCCACCTCCTCGAGCAGCGCGCGCTCGAGGCGGCGCTCCTCGGCGGCGGCCGCCGCCGTCGGGGGCGCCACGCCGCGGCGGCTCGCGGCCGCGGCGGTCGCGTCGCGCATGGCGTCGAGCAGCGCCCACGCGCGCGCCGGCGTCGGGTTGGGCCGGCCGAACCGCGCGAAGAGCCCCTTCAGCGGCTCGCCGAACGGGCCGTCCCCCACCGCGAACGACGGCGCGAACGCGGCGCCGAACGCCGCGTGGCCGCTCACGGCGAGGTCGAGGGCCTCGCCGTCGGCGTACGACGCGTACCAGACCGCGTGCGGGTCGGGGAACACCTTGCGCGCGTACTCGAGGACCGTCGGGTGGGCCGGCCGCGTCGGGTTCGGCGTCGTCGGCGGCACGTCGCGGCCCGTCAGGATCGCCTCCGTCGCGTCCACCGGGTCGTCGCCGCCGGCGGCCCAGCCGCCGCTCACGACGCCCGCGCGGCCGATCTCGCGCACGGTGGGCATCAGGTCCGGACGGCCGAGCATCTCCTCGGTGCGCACGCCGCCGCCCAGCACCACGAGCACGACGCGCTCGGGCTTCGCGCGGGTCGGCGCCGCCAGCGCCTCGCCGCCACCGTCCGCGCCCGACGGACCGAGGCGGCCCGCGGCGAGGCACGCGAGGCCCGCGGCGAGGACGACGGCGCGGAGGCGGCGGCCGGTCATCGGGACGCGTACTCCGCGCTGGTCAGGAGCGCCCGCAGCACGAGGTGCGGGCCGCCCGCGGGGTCGAGCAGCGCCGCGAGGTAGACCTTCGCCTCGTCGGCGGTCGGCGCGCGGCCGAGCGTGCGCAGGAAGCGGTCGGCGAGCCAGGCGTCGGGCTTCGGCAGGTCCACGAGGAGCGGCAGCGGCACCTCGCCGCTGTCGAGCAGCACGGCGACGACGGCGGCGCGTCCCGCGCCGCGCCCGGGCAGGACCGCGCTCGCGCGCGCGAGCGCCGCCGCCTCGCCCGCCGTCGGCCGCCGGCCGAGGAGGTCCGCGAACGCCGCGCGCACGAAGCCGAGGTCGGTCGCCGGCCGCCGGGCCTCGCGTCCCCCCGCCCAGGCCTCCGATCCCACCCACGCCTTCGCGAGCGTCACGGTGTCGTCGCCCGAGCGCGCCTCGGGGAGCGCCGCCGCGTCGGCCTCGGCGAGGAACCGGCGCGCGAACCGCCGCGCGGCCACGGTGGCGAAGGCCTGGCCCGCGAGCATCCCCGCCAGCGCCGTGGGGTCGCGGCCGACGTGGAGGTCGTCCGGGCCCACCGGGCGCTCGAACAGCCGCGTCGCGACCGCGCGCGCCAGCGCGTCGCCGGGCGGGTGCGCGCGCAGGAACGCGGGGTCGAGCGCGAGCGCGGCCTCGGCGGCCGCGGGGGTCAGCTCGCCCGCCGCGAGGCGGAACGGCAGGTCCTGCACCGCGGGCGAGAGCGGCTCGGCGTCGCCCACGAGGCCGAGCCGGTACGCGGCGTCCTCGACCCAGGCCCGCCCGGCCTCGAGGGTCGCGAGCAGGATCGTCGCGACCTCGCGCGCGGGTCGCTTCGCGTGGAGCAGCGCCTCGGGCGGCGTGGGCGGGCGGCCGAGCACGTCGCCGTAGACCGACCGCACGCGGCGGAGCGCGGCGGGGTCGAGGGCCGCGAGGCCCGACGCCTCGACGGCGTCGGGTGTGGTCGGCCCGGTCCGCTCGAGCACCTCGAGCACCACGGGCTTCGCGCCGCTCCAGACCTTCCCGTCGAACACGCGGAGGCGCAGCACGTACGTGCCCGGCACGTCCGGCCGCAGGCCCGTCGCCGGCTCGCTCCGCTCGGTGAGCACGGCCTTCGAGCCCGGCGGCCGCGCGAACAGCTCCCACCGGTGGACGAGGGGGTCGTCGTCGCGGTCGTACGACGCGCCGCCGTCGAAACGCACCTCGACGCCGAGCTCGCCGCGGCGGTCCTTGCCCGGCTCGGGCTCGGGCGGGAGGTTCCGGACGGTGGCGCCCGCGGCGAAGTCGAGGAGGACGTCGTACGCGTCGTCGTCGGCGCGGAAGAAGACGCCGCCGGCGTGCGGCAGGCCGCCCTCGGCCTCGTCGAGCAGCTTCAGGAGGAAGCGGCTGCGCCACGGGGCCTCGGGGTCGAGCAGCCGCCGGATCGACGCGAGCTCGGCCTCGCGGCGGGCGAGGTCGGTGCGTTTCTCGGCCTGCGGCGCCCCGAGGCGGAACGCGCCCGCGCCCGCCGCGCGGTGGCACGACGCGCACTTCTCGTCGAGCAGCGGCGCGACGTGCACCACGTAGAAGCCGAGGTCGGCCACGGGCGCCGTGATCGGCGGGTCGCCCGCGCGGCCGTCCCGCGCGAGCGCGCCGAGGAGGACCGCCGCCGCCGCGGCGAGCGCCGCCCCGGCGCGCCCGCGCGCGCCCGAGAGCCCCCTCCGACGGCGCCCGTCGCCACCCCGGCGGGACCGACGCGAGGCGGGCAGGCGCAGCCGGGAGGCCATCGGACCGGGCTCCTGGGAGTCAGGCGTCTCGGCGCGCGAGCCGCAGCGCGGCGAGGAGCGGCCGCAGGCGCCGCGCGAGCACCCCGCCCGTCGCGACCTCGTCGAGCGACAGGACCACCATCGCGACGATGCTCGCGCCGAAGAGCGCGCCGCCGACGATCACGCTCCACTGGAACGGGCTGCCGACCGCGCGCGTGAGCCACCACCCGCCGACGTCCAGGACGATCCCGACGAACGCCGCGAGCGGCAGCAGCACCGCGACCGGCCCGCGCCAGCGCGTGCCGGTGAAGATCCACCCGACGAGGGCCGCGAGCACCGCGAACCCGAACAGGTGGTTGTGCGTGGTCGTCGTCAGCTCGGCGAGCGGCATGCCGGCCCCGCGCTCGGCGGACGGCAACACGTCCTCGTACGTCTCGAACGGCAGGTCGGCCTTCACCCGCGGGAGCCCGCCCTCGTCCGCGCCGCGCGCGTGGCACCCACCGCACGTCTTCGCGCCCGTGAGCACCGGCGCGACCTCGGCCCAGCGCGCGCGCGGCGCGCCGGCCTCGACCCAGCCGAGCAGGAGGCGGTGCGCCGCGGCGCGGTCGTCGTCGGTCTCGCCGAGGAACGTGTACATCCGACGCGGGTCCGTCTCGGCCCGCGCGGGGTCGAGCGCGAGGTGCAGCCGCGACTTCAGCGGGTCGCCGTGGTACCGCACGAGCACGGCGTCCGGCCCCGGCAGCGACCCGCCGCCGGCGGCGACCCGCAGCTGCACCTGCGCGGCGCCGTAGAACGCGAGCAGCAGCCCGAGGAACGCGCCCAGCACGACCCGCCGCGGTCCCGGCAGGGCGTCGAGCCCCCCCGCCGCGGCCGCGGGCGACCCGTGCGCGGACGGGGCCCCGCCGGCGCCGCTCACGGCGCCTCCTCGAGGCGGAGCCGCTCGGCCTCGAGCGTCTCGATCAGCTGCCGGTGCCGGTGCGCCGCCGCGTTCGCGACGCCGGCGTCGAGGGCCGCGCGCGCGCCGCCCACGTCGCCGAGCGCGGCGCGGGCCTGCGCGAGCGTGAGGTACGCGGCGCCCTTGTCGCCGTCGAACCGGTCGCAGTAGAGCGACAGCTCGCGGACGGCGTCCTCGGGCCGGCCCTCGGCGAGGTACTCCTGCCCGAGGAGGTAGTGCCCCAGGAGGTCCGCCGGGTCGGCGGCCACCAGGGCCTCGAGGGTCGCGAGGCGTTCCGACATCGTGGCGGCGAGGATACCCGCTCCCCCCGCGCCCCGCACGCACGTCGGGCGGAACGGCGAACACGGTCGCGCGCGGCCCCGGCCGCGCCGGCGGGGCGACCGTCGCGGGGACCGCCGGTGGGCGGACCCGCTCCCGGGACCGCGAGGCCCGGCGCGCGCCGGGCCTCGCGTCCCGGAGGGAGACGCCGCCGTCCGGTCAGCGCTTCTTGGCCTTCGCCACCGGCTTCGCGGGCGCCTTCTTGGCGGGCGCCTTCTTGGCAGGCGCCTTCTTGGCGGGCGCCTTTGTGGCAGGCGCCTTCTTCGCCGGGGCCGGCTTCGCGGCCGCCTTCTTCGCGGGGGCCGGCTTCGCGACGACGACCGACGTCTTCTTGCCCTTCTTCGCGATGGCCGCCGCCATGGTGGCGCCCATGTCGGCCGGGCTGTCGGCCACGAGGATGCCGGCCGCGCGCAGCGCCGCTTTCTTCTCGGCCGCGGTGCCCTTGCCGCCGCTGATGATCGCGCCGGCGTGGCCCATGCGGCGGCCCGGGGGCGCCGTCGCGCCGGCGATGAAGCCGGCGACGGGCTTCCGCACCTCGGCCTTCACGTAGGCCGCCGCCTCCTCCTCCGCCGTGCCGCCGATCTCGCCGATCATCATGATCGCGTCGGTGCCCGGGTCGGCGTTGAAGAGCTTCAGCGTGTCGAGGAACGTCGTCCCGATGACCGGGTCGCCGCCGATGCCGACGCACGTGCTCTGGCCGAGCCCGCGATTCGAGAGCTGCCAGACGGCCTCGTAGGTCAGCGTGCCCGAGCGCGAGACGAGGCCGACCTTGCCGGGCTTGTGGATGTAGCCCGGCATGATGCCGACCTTGCACGCGCCCGGCGTGATGACGCCGGGGCAGTTCGGGCCGATCAGGCGCGCGCCCGCGCGCGTGACCGCCTCCTTCATCCGCACCTCGTCGAGGGCCGGGATGCCCTCCGTGATGCACACGATGAGCGGGATCCCCGCCTCGGCGGCCTCGACGACGGCGTCGGCCGCGAACGGCGGCGGCACGAAGATCATCGTGGCGTTCGCCTGCGTCGCCGAGACGGCGTCGGCGACCGTGTCGAACACGGGGATGCCCTGCACGTCCGAGCCGCCGCGGCCCGGGGTGACGCCGCCGACGAGCTTGGTGCCGTACTCGCGGCACGCGAGCGAGTGGCGGGTGCCGGCGTCGCCGGTGATGCCCTGGCAGAGGAGACGGGTCTGCTTGCCGACGAGGATGCTCACGAGACGGCCTCCACGATCTTCTTCGCGGCGTCGGTCAGGTCGGTGGCGGGGACGATCGCGAGCCCGCTGTTGCGGAGCAGCTCGCGGCCCTTGTCGACGTTGGTGCCCTCGAGGCGCACGACGAGCGGCACCTTGAGGCCCACGGCCTTCGTCGCGGCGATCACGCCCTCGGCGAGCACGTCGCAGCGGAGGATGCCGCCGAAGATGTTGACGAGGATGCCCTTGACGGCCGGGTCCTCGAGGATGATCTGGAACGCGTTGGTGACCTGCTCGGTCGTGGCGCCGCCGCCGACGTCGAGGAAGTTCGCCGGCTCGCCGCCGTGGAGCTTCACGAGGTCCATGGTCGCCATCGCGAGGCCCGCGCCGTTCACGAGGCAGCCGATGTTGCCGTCGAGCTTGATGTAGGAGAGCCCGGCGTCCTTCGCGCGACGCTCGGTCGGGTCCTCCTCGTCCACGTCGCGCATGCCGGCGACGGCGGTCTGGCGGTAGAGCGCGTTGTCGTCGATGACGACCTTGCCGTCGAGGCAGACCACGCGGCCGTCCTTCGTCGTGACGAGGGGGTTCACCTCGACGAGCGACGCGTCGCGGTCGAGGAACACCCGCACGAGGCCCTGGAGGACCGCGGCGGCCTTGTTCACGAGCGCCTTCGGGAAGCCGAGGCGGAACGCCATGCGGCGCGCCTGGAAGCCGTGGAGGCCCGCCCGCGCGTCGATCGTCTCGCGGACGATGGCGTTCGGGTCCTTCTCGGCGACCTCCTCGATGTCCATGCCGCCCTGGCTCGAGGCCATCAGGATGGGCGCCTCGAGGCGGCGGTCGAGCAGCACCGCGGCGTAGAACTCCTTGTCGAGGGGCAGGCCCTCCTCGACGAGGAGCCGGCGCACGATGGTGCCGCCGGGGCCGGTCTGCTTCGTGACGAGGGGCTTGCCGAGCAGGGCGTCGGCGACGCCCTTGGCCTCGGCGGCCGAGCGGACGAGCTTGACGCCGCCGGCCTTGCCGCGGCCGCCGGCGTGGATCTGGGCCTTCACGACGCCGAGGGCGGCGCCGAGCTCGGTGAACGCGGCGGCGGCATCGTCGGCCGTGGCGGCGGCGCGGCCCCGCGGGACGGGGAGCCCGGCCTCGCGGAAGAGGGCCTTCGCCTGGAACTCGTGGAGCTTCACGGTCACCTCCGGGGGGGAGCGGGGATGCTACGCTCGGGGACGCCGGGGGCCCTAGCTCCGGCACGGGCCCGCCGCGCCCGCCGCGCGCCGGACCGGGACGCCGCGGCGCGCGGCCCCCGGCGTAGGATCGCGGCCCGTGGCCCTCCGTCGCCCCCCGCGCCCCGCCGCCGTCGCCGCGGCCTGCCTCGCCCTCGTCGCGGCCTCGTGGTCGGCGCTGCGCGCGGCCGCGGCCCCCCCGCCGCCCGTCGAACACGACGCGGAGATCACGAAGGCCGAGCTCGCGGGCTGGGTGAAGGCGCTCGCCGACGACGGGATGGAGGGGCGCGAGTCGGGCGAGGCCGGGTGCGACGTCGCGTCGGAGTGGCTGGCCGCGGAGTTCGGGCGCCTCGGGCTGCGGCCGGCGGGCGACGGCGGGACGTTCTTCCAGCAGTTCACGATCCCGCGCGGGATGAAGGTCCTGCCGACGACCGCGTTGACCGTGACGGGCAAGGGCGGCAAGGCGGTCGCCTTCCGCCTGGCCGAGGAGTTCGCGCCCGCCGACGTGTCGGCGCCCGGCGACGTGACGGCCGACGCGGTGTTCGCCGGCTACGGCATCCGCGCGCCGGAGCACGGGTACGACGACTACGCCGACCTCGACGTGAAGGGGCGCGTCGTCGTCGTGCTGCGGCGCGCGCCGGCGTGGGAGGACAAGAAGAGCCCGTTCGCGACCCCGCAGGCCCTCGAGAAGTTCGCGTCGTTCCAGGCGAAGGCCGACGCGGCGGCGGCCGCGGGCGCGGTCGCGCTCGTGATCGTGAACGACCCGGCGACCTCGACGACGAAGGAGAAGGACGACCTCAAGCCCGCGGGCGGCGGGCAGGCGGGCAAGCTGCCCGTCGTGCAGGTGGTGTGGAAGGGCGCGGGCGCGCGGCTGTCCGACGCGCTCGGGCTGCCGCTCGCCAAACGCCAGGCGCAGCTCGACGGCAAGCTGATGCCGAAGAGCGAGGCCCTCGAGGGGGTCACGGTGCGCGTCCACTGCGCGCTCGAGCCCGAGGTGCGGCGGGTGCGCAACGTGGCGGCCCTCCTCGTGCCCGAGCGGACGGTGACGGCCGAGGGCGCGGGCGCCGCGGGCCCGGCGGGCGAGCCGCGGGAGACGGTCGTGGTCGGCGCGCACTACGACCACGTCGGGCGCGGCCGCTTCGGCTCGCTCGCCGGCGCGTCCGCCGACGGCAAGATCCACAACGGCGCCGACGACAACGCGTCGGGCACCGCGGCCATGCTCGAGGTGGCGGGCTGGCTGACGGCGCGCCGCGCGGAGCTGTCGCGCCGCGTGCTCTTCCTCGGCTTCTCGGGCGAGGAGCTCGGGCTGCTCGGCAGCAAGAAGTACGTCGAGACGCCGCTCGTCCCGCTCGCCGACACCGTCGCGATGCTCAACCTCGACATGGTGGGCCGCCTCGACGAGCGCCTCTACGTGGGCGGCACCGGCACGTCGCCGCTCTGGCCCGACGCGCTCGAGCGGCTCAACAAGGCGGGCCCGCGCCTCACGCTCAAGCTCTGGCCCGGCGGCAAGGCGCCGAGCGACCACGAGTCGTTCTACGGCAAGGACGTGCCCGTCCTCTTCTTCTTCACCGGCCTCCACGGCGACTACCACCGCCCGAGCGACGACTGGAACACGCTCAACTACGACGGGCACGCGAAGGTCGCGCGCCTCGCCGCCGCGGTGGCCCTCGAGGTCGCGACGTGCCCCACGCGCCCCGCCTTCACGAAGTGCGACGCGGGCGGCTTCGAGGTCGGGCCCTACCTCGGGCTCTCCGTCGACCCGAAGCCCGACGGGCTCGTGGTCTCGCACGTCGACGACAAGAGCCCCGCGAAGAAGGCCGGCGTGAAGGAGGGCGACCGCCTCCTCGAGTGGGCCGGCGCGCCGCTGAAGGACGCGAACGCCTTCAACGAGGTCCTCTCGAAGTCGAAGCCCGGCGACAAGGTCGAGCTCACCGTCGAGCGCAAGGGCAAGAAGTCGAAGCTCACCGTGACGATGGGCAGCACGTAGACCCGAACCACGGGAGCAGGTCCCGCCGCGTCGGCCCCACGCGCAGCGGGCTCTACGGCACCTCACCCATGGCGCCCTTCGCACGCCGGCCTCACGGCGCATGCACGCCCTGAGTCGGGAGTGCCGTCTAGAGCCTCCACCCCAATCCGTCGTCGTCCCCCGCCGCGCGACGGGAAATCACGCCACCCCCATCGGAACTGCCCTGTCACCCCCATCGGAATCGCGGACACGAGGCGAGTGTCGATACCGCACGGCCGCCTCGACGTCATTCCGGCCCTTGACACCACCCTGTGCAAATGCTTAGGTTGCCATTCGTGGTGTCAGGGAGACCTTCGTGAGATTCCGTCCGTCGACAAACCTCCCTTCGGTGTCCCATCTCGCGCACCGGTTGATCCGCCTGCTGACGGCAGCAGCGCTCATCACCTGTGCCGCGTCCAGCGCCTTGGCCCTCGACCCGATCTGCTCCGGAGGCTATCGACCGCCGCCGGGATTCGGTCGTGTCCGGTTCTTCAATGGGACAACCCAAACGAAGCCGGCCGCGGTGAAGGTCCGAACGAGCCCGTCTGGGACGTCAACACCGATTGCACCGCCAGCCCCCAATTCGACGGCCATGGCGACGCCGTCCGTGTCCGCGCACGTCGGCTGGTGCGGCGTCGATGTTTACATGAAGGCGGGTTCCTCGTCCCCCGACATCACCCTGAGCACCACCGTGCCGACGTCGGCCACGGTCCTCGAAGTGCACGTCCTGCTCACCGATGCCCCAGGTGACCCGACTCGGGTCGTCGCGTCCGGACGTGCGCTGATCCGGTCCAACGGCACGCAGGCCTGGGCGGAACTCAGTCAGTCCGCGCAATCCGCGCCGGTCGGCGTCACGTGCGCGGCGGCCACCGGACATCTCCCGCTCGCGGATCTTTCGCTCCTGAACAACTCCACGGTCTCGGTCGCCTACGGCCTGTCGTACGGCCTTGCCGGGTACTCATCGACCGTCGACGTCGAAGGTCTGGAGACGGCACCCGGGTTGAGCGGTGGAGATTGGGCGAGTTCTCTCCCGGCCGACCGAGTTTCGGTCACTGTCGCGGCGTCTCCGACGCAACTCCAAGTTGCCGGTTCCTCGACGATCTTCCTCTGCTTCTTCGAGGTCACCGGCACGGTGGGCGCGCTGCAAGTCTCCAAGACGTGGGTGGAACAGACAGACTCGCCACCGTACTGGGTGTTCCACTAGCCTCGCGGCCGGAGCGCCGATCGCCGGCACGACGACGACGCCGATGG
>JAEUHO010000401.1 GCA_016795345.1 Planctomycetia bacterium
CCTCCGACCGCCCCCGAGCGCGTCCCTCGCCCCGTCCCCGGGGCCGGAGTCCTCCCCGTGAACCCCAACGGCCGCGTCCTCTTCGGCCTGCTCGTCCAGGCCGGCTTCCTCGCCCTCGCCGTCTACCTCGTCGTCGCCGCCGACGCCCTCCCGGGCGCCTCCCACGTCGCCCGCGTCGGCCTCGCCGCCGGCGTCCTCGCGGTCGGCGTGCTCTACGGCGAGATCTCGCGCGTCCGCGCGGACATGGCGCGCCTGATCCGCGCGCTCCAGCAGGACCTCTCCGCCGCGAAGGACGACCGGATGGCCATCGACGTGCTCGTCGCGGCCCTGTCCGCCGAGGACCCCGAGAAGCGCGCCCTCGCCCACAAGCACCTCGTCCGGCTGACGGGGCGGACCTTCCCGCCCGACGCGCAGCCCTGGCTCGCGTGGTGGAAGTCGGCCCGGCCGACGTGGGGGAGCGCGGCCCCCGGGGCGTCGGGGACGCAAGGCCCGGGCGACGGCGTCGGCGCCTCGGACGTCTGACGGCGGCGCCGGGCGGTGGCGTCGGACGGCTCGGCCCTCGCCGTCCGCCCGCGCACCCGGTAGGCTCTCGGCCATGGCCGGCGGCGTCCCCGCGCAGAGTGACCTTCCCGACGTCCTCGAACCGCTCCGCGCGGACCTCGAGGCGGTGGGGAAGGCGTATGCGCGCATCCTCGAGTCGCGCGCCCCGCAGGTCGCCGAGATGGTGGCCCACGTCGGGCGGTTCACCGGCAAGCGGCTGCGGCCCGCCCTGACGTGCATCGCGTCGCGGATCGTGTGCGGCGCGGTCCCGCCCGACGCCGCCGCGGTCGCGGCCGTGGTCGAGCTGATCCACACGGCCACCCTGGTCCACGACGACGTCCTCGACGCCGCGGAGACGCGCCGCAAGGTCGCGACCCTGAACGCGTTGTGGGGCAACGACACCGCCGTGCTGCTCGGCGACGTGCTCTTCAGCCGCGCCTACCTCGCGGCGGCCCGCCTCGAGGACCGGTTCGCGAGCGTGTACCTGTCGGAGGTCGTCGGCGAGATCCTCGAGGGCGAGATCCGCCAGAACCGCGAGCGCCACAACCTCGACCTCGACGAGGCCGCCTACCGTTCGATCGTCCGCGGCAAGACGGCGGCCCTGTACGAGGCCGCGCTCGTCGTGGGCGCGCACTACGGCGGCGGCTCGCGCGAGCAGGTCCAGGGCCTCGCCGCGTACGGCCACCACCTCGGCATGGCGTTCCAGATCGTGGACGACCGCCTCGACCTCGCGGGCGACGAGGCCACCGTCGGGAAGAGCCTCGGCGTGGACCTGCGCGAGGGGAAGCTGACGCTCCCCGTCATCCTGTGGCTCCGTGGCCGGCCGGCGCGCGAGCGCGACGAGTCGCGTGCGCTGGTCGAGGCTGCCGGGCGCGACGAGGCCGCGCAGGCCCGCCTGGTCGGCCGCCTGCTCGCGGACGGTGCGCTCGGCGCCGCCGACGCGGCCGCCCGCGACGAGGTCGCCGCCGCCCAGGCCGCGCTCGCCGCCGTCCCCGCGGGGCCCGACCGCGACCTGCTGCGGACGATCGCCGATTACATCGTCCGCCGCGCGCTGTAGGGCGTCGGCCGGGCGCCGCGGGCGCGCGCGGGACCGTTCCGCCGCGCACCGGTCGGCCGTGCCGCCCCCCGGGCGACGCGACCCCGCCCCCGGGACCGCGAGGCCCGGCCCGCCCCGGTGGCCCGTCCCCGGACCTTCCGTCCCGGGGGCGGCCGCACCGGCCTACAATGACCATCGGGTCGCGGGCGGTGCACGACGGGCGGGTCGGTCGCGGGAGGCTTCCATGCGGACGTCGGCTTCGGTGCTCGTCGGGGTCGTGGCGCTCTCGCTGTCGCTGTTCGGGCTCGCGGCCTGCGGGGGCGGTGGGGGCGGCGGCGGGACGCCGGATGCGGCGTTCGTGACCGCGGATCCCCGGGGCCTGACGCGCGCCGGCGACGTCGGCGGCGCGCTGCCGGGCGTGGGCGGGGCGAACGGGGCCGACCTGGCGCCGTCGGCCCCCGGCGCCGAGGCCGCGGACGCCGGCGGCGAGGTCGCGCGCGAGCTCGCCGAGGCCGACCT
>JAEUHO010000408.1 GCA_016795345.1 Planctomycetia bacterium
GCGGTGCAGACCGCCGCGACGTCGAAGTCGGTCTTGCTGCGGCACGACACCTTCGTGCCCTCGCCGGGCCGCAGCCCGCGGAAGAGGATGCCGACGTCGGTCCCCTCGAGGCCGATCGCCACCTCGACCATCTCGCGGCCCTGCTCGCCCTCGAGCAGGCCCAGCTCCTCGAGGTCGGCCCACGTCACGTAGGTCGTCGCGAGGCGGCCGCCCGCGGCGGTGCGCAGGCGCTCGACGCAGCGGGCGCGCAGCCGCATGGTCC
The DNA here is from genome assembly GCA_016795345.1 of Planctomycetia bacterium. Lineage (GTDB taxonomy): Bacteria > Planctomycetota > PLA2 > PLA2 > JAEUHO01 > JAEUHO01. The sequence goes on from JAEUHO010000408.1 coordinate 263, forward strand.
CGAGGTCCTCGTTGCGGAAGAGGTGGTTCGTGACGGTCTCGGGCCGCGCCCCCGCGGCGACGAGGTCGGCGGCCGCGCGCAGCGCCTCCGGCGTCGTGTTCGAGTACGAGAACCGGCCGGTGTCCTCGACGAGCGAGAGGTAGAGGTTGAGCGCGACGTCGGCGTCCACGGGCATCCCCGTGGCCCGGAGCAGCCGGAACACCATCTCGCCGACGGAGGGCGCCGCCTCGTCCACCCAGTTGAGGACGCCGAAGCGCGTGTTGGTGACGTGGTGGTCCACGTTCACGACCGCGGCCGTCGGCGGCAGCTCGTCGAACGGCCCGCCGAGCCGCTTGGTGTCGCCGCTGTCGAAGCAGAGGAGCGCCTGCGGGTCCGCGAGCCCCGGGTGGCTCGCGTACAGCCCCTTCGACCACGGGATCACCTCGGCGGCGCCGGGCAGCCACCGGAGGTTCGACGGCACCGGCGCGTCGGACACGACGTGCGCCGTCTTGCCCGAGAGCCGCAGGGCGCGGCACAGGCCCAGCGCCGAGCCGAGCCCGTCGCCGTCGAGGGGGGAGTGGCCGGTCAGCACGAACCGGTCGCTGCGGGAGAGGAACGCCGCCACGGCCTCGGGGCCGTCGTCGAGGAACGCCATGGGCGCGACTCTACCCCGGCGGCCGCCCGCGCCGCGATCCCGGCGCCGCCCGTGGACGGAACACGCGGTCGGCGGGGGCGGCGGCGTACGCTCTCGCCGTGTCGCGTTCGTGGGTCATCCCCTGCTACCAGGAGGCCGAGGCGCTCGCCGCCGGCCTGCCCGCGCTCCTCGCGCTGCCCGGGGAACAGCTCGTCTTCGTGGACGACGGCAGCACCGACGGCACGGCGGGGCACCTCGCGGCCGCGGCCGGGCGCGACCCGCGCGTCACGGTCGTCACCCACCCGGAGAACCGCGGGGTGGGGGCGGCCATGCGGAGCGGGTTCGCCGCCACCACCGGCGACGTCGTCGTGGCCTACGACGCCGACCGCACCTACCCCGCCGCCGACGCGGAGCGGCTCGTCGCGGCCGTGGAGGCCGGCGCCGACGTCGCGACGGCGTCGCCCTTCCTCGCCGGCGGCGTCGTGGACGCGCCCTGGCCCCGCCGGGTGCTCTCGAAGGGGGCCGCCCTCGCCTACCGCGTCGCCGTCGGGCGCGCGGCCCGGGGCGTCCGCACGTTCACCGCGGGGTTCCGGGCCTACCGCGGCCCCCTCGTCCGCGGCCTCGCGTTCCGCAGCGACGGGTTCGCGTCGACCGCCGAGATCCTCGGCCGCCTCCTCCTCGGCGGCGCGCGCCTCGTCGAGGTCCCGAGCACGCTGACGACGCGCACGGAGGGCGTCTCGAAGATGCGGGTCCTCCGCGCGATGCGCGGGCACGCCGGCGTCCTCGCCCGGTTGTTCCTCCTGCGCCTGCGCGGCGGGGGGGCCCGGGCCGACCGGGTGACGCGACCGTGACCTCGGGCGGCGTCCCTGCGCGGCCCATGTCGCCCGCCCCGGCCCCGTCCGTCGCGTCGCCCACGCCCCGCCCGGCGGGCGGCGACGCCCCGCGCGCCGGCGCCGGCGCGGCCGACGCGGGCCCGGACGCCGCGGGCCCGGACGCCGCGACGGTCGCCGCGCTGAACCGCACCCACGACATGGCCGGGCTGCGCGCCCGCGGCGGCACGGTCGTGCGCGCCGTCGAGGCCCGCCGCCGCGCGCTCGTCGCCGACCGCGTGCGCCGCCTGCGCCCCCGCGTCGTCGTGGACGTGGGCGCCGAGGACGGCTGGATCGCCGAGGCGTACGCCGCCGACGCGGGCCGCACCGTGCTCGTCGACCTCGACCCGGCCGTGCTCGCCCGCGCCGCGGCCCGCGGGCTGCCGCGCGTCGCGTGCGTCGTGGGCGACGCGCGGGGCCCCGCGCCGCTCCCCGACGGGTGCGCCGACGTCGTCGTGCTCTCGGCGGTGCTCGAGCACGTGCCGGCCCCGGCGCGCGTGCTCGCCGCGTGGGCGCGGGTGCTCGTCCCCGGCGGCCACGTCGTCGTGTTCGTGCCGGCGGACCGCCCGATCCTGGCCGCGAAACGCGTCCTGAAGGTCACCGGGCTCCATCGGCTCGTGCCGGGCGTCTCGCTCGCCCCCGCGCCGGGCCACGTGGTCACGTTCACCCGCGCGCGCCTCGCGCGGCTCCTGAATCCGTTCGGCGCCGTCGAGGAGATCGGCTTCGATCCCGGCGTGCTCGGCTACACCGCCCTCCTCCGCGTGGACGACCCGGCCCGCGCGGCCGTCGCGGGGGCCTGACCCATGTGCGGCTTCGTCGGCGTCGTGCGGTCGCCCGGGCGCGGCGTGCGCCCCGACGAGCTCGAGGCGCTCGCGCCCGTCGTGGCGCGGCGCGGGCCCGACGGCACGGGCGTCGTCGTCGAGGGCGAGATCGGCGTGCTCGCGTCGCGCCTCGCGATCCAGGGCGGGCACGAGGGCGACCAGCCGCTGCGCTCCGCCGAGGGGCGGTTCGTGCTCGCGTACAACGGCGAGCTCTTCGCGTCGCACCGGCGCCGCCTCCGCGGCCTGCTGCGCGCCGACGGCGCCGGCGAGGTGCGCGTCGCGAGCGACACCGCGCTCCTCCTCGCGTTCCTCGCCCACCGCCTCGCGGGCCGCCGCGCCGGCGACCCCGTGCCCGACGACGCGCTCGCGCCGCTCGCCGGCGGCATGTACGCCTTCGCGCTCGTCGACCTCGCCGCGCGCGAGGTGCTGCTCCACGGCGACGCCGAGGGCATCAAGCCCCTCTACGTCCTCCCGCGCCCGTCCCACGGCGAGACGTGGTTCTCGAGCACCCGCACGCCCCTCTGGGCCGTGGGGGGCCGGCCCACGGGCCTCGACCCCGCGGCGCTCGCCGCGCGCCTCGTGTTGCCGTGGGGGCCCGACGTGCCGGCCACCGGGCCCGCGCTGATCGACGTCGCGGGCGGCACCGTGCGGCTCTCGCCGTCGACGGCCGGGCGCGCCACCGTGTTCCCGCGCCGGACGCCGGTCGGGGGCGCGGTCGGGGGCGCGGGACCGCGAGGCCCGGCGGCCGCCGCGGGCGAGCGGCCGCTCGACCTCGACGCGCTGCGCGAGACGCTCGAGGACGCGGCGCGCGAGGCCGCCGAGACCGCCGGGCCCGCGACGGTGTTCCTCTCGGGCGGGCTCGACAGCGCCGCCGTCGCGGCGTGGTGCGGGCGGAGCGACGTGCTCGCGGTGACGGGCCGGTTCGCGCCGGCCGGCGGGCCGCTCGACGAGAGCGACCTCGCGGGCGAGGTCGCCGCGTCCCTCGGGCTGCCCCACCTGGTGGTGGACTGCGAGGACCGCGACCTCCTGCTCGACCTGCCGGAGGTGATCGACGCGCTCGAGGAGCCCATGGGCGGGCCCGGCTCGCTCGCGTTGCACCGCGTCGCGATGTGCGCCCGGGCCCACGGCCGCGTCGCGTTGTCGGGCACCGGCGGCGACGAGCGGTTCGGCGGGTACACGCGCCTCGCCCTCGCGCTCTCGCGGGCGGGCGCGTGGACCGAGGGCTACGACGCGCTGCGCGTGCTCATGGAGCAGGCGGGCCCCGACCCGCGCCGACGCTGGCTGCGCGCCGTGGACCGCTCCGCCGACCTGCTGCCCTACCTCCACCCCGACCTCGCGCGGAGCGTGCCGCTGGCCGCCGCCCGCGAGGCGGCGTTCGCGACGATGTTCGGGCCCGGGGCGCCGGCCGCCGACCTGCCGCCGGCCCGCGCGCTCGCCACGACCGAGGTCCGGACGTCGCTGCGGATGCTGCTCGCCGTCGAGGACCGCGTGACGATGTCGCTCGGCCTCGAGAGCCGGCCCGTGCTGTCGCTCGGCCGCGTGGGCGACGTCGCGTCGGCGCTCCCCGAGGGATGGCTCGTCGGGCCCGACGGCGAGGGCAAACGCGCCCTGCGCGCCGCGCTCGAGGGCCGCATCCCCGAGCGCGTGCGCACGAGCCGCCGCAAGCGCGGCTTCCCGACGCCCTTCCACCGCGCCGCCACCGGCGCCGCGCGCGACGTCGCGACGGCCGTCCTGTCCGACGCGCGGTTCGCCTCCCGCGGCTGGTGGGACGTCGCCGCCTGCCGCCGCCTCCTCGCCGAGCCGCGCCCCGACCACGACCGCGCGCTCTTCTCGGTCCTCTCCTTCGAGACGTGGGCGCGCCGCTTCGTGGACGGCGAGGCGCTCCCCGCGACGGGTGACCCCGCTCCATGACCTCCTCGCCGAGCCCCGCTCCCCTCCGCGCGCCCGAGGCGCCCGCGCCGTTCCCGCGCGCGCTCCTCTGGGGCCTCGTGGTCCTCGCGCTCGTGTGCCGCCTCTCCGGCGTCGACAACGGGTTCGTCAACTACGACGACGACCGCCTGCGCGAGGAGATCGCGACGAAGGGCCCGTGGGAGATCCTCACGGGCGCGTTCTACTACGCCTACAAGCCCGTCTACGGGCTGTGGTTGTGGGCCGAGCGCGCCGTCTTCGGCGACCGCGCGCGGCCGGGCCTCGTGGCGTCGTGGCTGCTGTTCGGCGCCGGCGTCGGCCTCACGGCGGTCGTCCTCCACCGCATGCTGCGGAGCGTGTTCGTGGCGGCGGCCGCCGCGGCGCTGCTCGCGGCGCACCCCGTGCACGCCGAGAACGTCGCGTGGTGGGCCGAGCGCAAGGACGTGCTGTCGCTGGTGCTCGTGCTGCTGGCGCACCTCGCGCACCAGCGCGCGCGCGACCGCGACGCCGCGCGCGTGCCGTGGGCGCCGGCCGCGCTGCTGCTGCTCGCCGGCCTCACGAAGGGCACGGCGTGGGCCTACGCCGGCGTGATCGCCCTCGACGAGGCGGTGGCGCCCGCGCGCGCGCCCGGGCGGCTGCGGCGGCTCGCGCCGCTCCTCGTCGTGGCCGTCGCGGGCGTCGCCGTCGACGCGTGGTCGTCCGCGGCGCTCGGGCCCGGCGCGGTG
>JAEUHO010000359.1 GCA_016795345.1 Planctomycetia bacterium
CCCCGTCCGCGCGCTCAAGTTGCCCCCGCTGCGACGGCCGAGATCCCGCCGCCCCCTTCCAACGACGGCCCTTCGATCGTGAAGCGCCCGTCCCGCGCGTCTGCGGCAGAGGTCAGGCCTGCCACGTGGGAAATCCGGGCTGAGACCGGCAGACCAAGCGGGTCGACGAGAATCAGGCGACCGCGGAGGCCCAGAGTCGTCGCTTTGAGGCGCTCCTCGGGGAGTGGGAGGAGCAGGCTCGTCGTTACGACGCGATCCTCGACGCGATGGAGAAGCAGCACGGCGTGAAGCGGTGAGGCTCGCGGCGCCTCGCGAGCGCGCCGTGGCCGACCTCACGCGGGCGGGGAGGCCCGCGTCGGGGTGCGGGTCGAGCCGAGCGTGCACCGTCGGCGGCCGCCGAACGTCGCTCGCCCGCTCGACGGCGGATGCGGTACGCTGCGAGCCCAGGGCTTCGAGATCCAATCCATGTCCGTCGATATCGAGCGCGCAATCGGTCACGAGGACTGGAAGGGCGCTCGCCGGCTTATCCGGGCGGACCTGCGGAGGGAGCCCGCAAACCACTGGCTCGTCGCGCGCTTGTCGCTCTCGTACTACGAGGAGTTCGACTACCAACGCGCGCTGACGCTCGCGCAGCAGGCTCTCGATCTCGCGCCGCGCTGCCCGCTGGCCCGATGGGAACTGGCGGGCGCGCTCGAGATGCTCGGGCGTGTGCGGAGTGCTGCTCGGGGCTACCGGATGATCCTCCGCCCAGGGATCGAGTCGGTGGCCCGCGGGCCTTGCGGTGAGGGTCGTGGGTGGGCGCGCGCGCTCGTCGCCGACTGCTGGTATCGCCTCGCTCGCTGTGAACTGAAACTGGGACGCCGGGCGGCCGCCGTTCGCTGCTACCGCCGGCATCTGGCGCTTCGCGGACCGGGTTGTCGCTCGATCTACCCGATCGGCGACGTCCGCCGAGAACTGCGAGACCTGGGTCCCTGATCGACGCGGCGTCGCAGACGATCCCCCGAAACGGCGCCGGCGGCCCCCGTGGGGGGGGCCGCCGGGCCTCGCGTACCGGGAGAGGGGGAGCGCTACTTCTTCAGGTAGGCGCGGGCTTCCTCGGCGAGGAGCGGCAGCACCGCGAAGGCGTCGCCCACGATGCCGAAGTCGGCGACGCCGAAGATCGGCGCGTCGCCGTCCTTGTTGATCGCGACGATCACCTTGCTGCTGCTCATGCCCGCGAGGTGCTGGATCGCGCCGCTGATCGCCACCGCGACGTAGAGCTTCGGCGAGACGGTCTTGCCCGTCTGGCCGACCTGCTCCTTGTGGGGGCGCCAGCCCGCGTCCACGACCGCGCGCGACGCGCCGTGCGCCGCGCCGAGCGCGTCGGCGGCGTCGAGGAGGAGCTTCCAGTGCTCCGGCCCCTGCAGGCCGCGGCCGCCCGAGACGATCACGTCGGCCTCGGTGAGCTCGATCTCCTTCGCCGTCGGCGCCACGACCTCCTTGCAGCGGATGCGCACCGCCGGGACGGTCACCGCGAGCGCCTCGCTCGTCGCCGCGCGCGGCGCGGCCGCCGGCGTCACGACGTTCGGGCGCACCGAGACCACCGCGACCTCGGCCTTGAGCGCCACCTTCGCGATGGCCTTGCCCGCGAGGCGCGGCTTCGTCGCCACGAGGTCGGCGCCCTCGAGCGCCACCGCCGTCGCGTCGGCCACGTACCCCGCGCCGAGCTTCGCGGCGACGGCCGGGGCCGTCTCCTTGCCCGCGAGCGTGGCGGAGAACAGCACCAGCCGCGGCGAGACCTTCGCGACCGCGGCCAGCACCGCCGCCGCCGTCGCCTCGGCCTGGTGCCGCGCGAACGCCGGCCCGTCCACGACGAGGACCTGGTCGACGCCGTGCTTCCCGAGCGCGTCCGCCGCGCCCGCGACGCCCTGCCCGGTCACGACGGCGACGACCTTGCCGCCCCAGGCGTCCGCGAGCCTGCGGCCCGCGGTCGCGGTCTCGAAGGCGCCCTTCTTGAGCTGCCCGCCGCGGGTCTCCGCGACGATCAGGACGTGGGTGCGGCTCACAGGACCCCCCTCTCTTCGCGCAGCGCCTTCAGCAGGGTGCGGACGCCCTCGCGGGTCGGCTCGAGCCTGCGGCACGCCGCGCGGCCCGGCGGCAGCGAGAGCGACCGCGTCTCCGTCGGCGACGGCGTCGCGGCCAGCGGCTTCTCCTCGAGCGGCTTCTTCTTCGCCGCCATGATGCCCTTGAGGCCCGGCAGGCGCGGCTCGGCGAGGCCCTTCTGCGCGGTCAGCACCGCCGGCAGGTCCACCTCGAGCACCTCGACCTCGCCGTCGATCTCGCGCTTCACCGTCGCGACCTTGCCCGCGACCTCGATCGACGTCACGAACGCGACGCACGGCCGGTCGAGCAGCGCCGCCACCATCGGGCCCACGGCCGCGTCGTCGTCGTCGGTCGCCTGCTTGCCGAACAACACGAGGTCGGCCGGCAGGCCGCGCACCGCGTCGGCCAGCACCTTCGCCGTCGCGGACGCGTCGCCCGCGCCGGTCGGCGCCGTCACGAGCACCGCCTTGTCGGCGCCCATCGCGAGCGCCGTGCGCAGCTCCTTGCTCGTCTCGGCCGGGCCGACGCTGACCACCGTCACGGTCCCGCCGCCGGCCGCGTCGCGCAGCTGCAGCGCCTTCTCGACGGCGATCTCGTCGTAGGGGGCCATGATCCACTGGATCCCCGCGGCGTCGATCGAGCGGCCGTCGGCGGCCACGCGCACCTTCGCCTCGGTGTCCGGGACTCGTTTCACGCAGACGACGACGTCCATGGGCGACTCCTTGTGGTGCGGGAGTGTACCGGCCCCCCGGCAGACGAGGCCGCCCCGGACGGACCCGACGCGGTCCCCTTTTCCGACCGTGAGGCCCGGTGGCCGGCGGGCCTCGCGTCCCGGACCCACCCGACCGGGTACCCTCGGCTCCCCGATGCGCCGCCCCCGTCCCCGCCTCCTCGCCGTCGGCCTGCTCGCGGGGTTCGTCCTCGCGGGGTGCGGGGAGCCGTCGCTCTCCTCGATGTCGCGGCCGGCCGCGGCCGGGACGGGGGC
>JAEUHO010000410.1 GCA_016795345.1 Planctomycetia bacterium
GGCGAGGCCGCCGATCGAGACGGCGCCGTCCGCGGGGCGGGCGGCGCGTGCCCCGGGCCCGCGGGCGGACGACGGAGGGCGCGGCGGAGGCGTCACGGCGGCTCGGGCTCCCGGGCGGGTCGGGAGCAGTGTCCACGACGGGCGCCCGGCGACCGCGCACGTTTCGCGGCGGGCCGCGCCCGGGAGCGGGAAGGGCCCGGGCCGCGCGACGCGGCCCGGGCCTCGTGAGTGCTCACTTCGGCAGGACGACCCCGTCGATGACGTGGATCACGCCGTTGCCGCCGACGACGTCGGCCGACGTCACCTTGGCGCCGTTCACCGTCACGCCGCCGTCGGCGGCCTTGACGATCGTGAGCTTGCGGCCCTCGACCGTGGCCACCTCGAGCGTGCCGACCTTGAGGTCGGACGAGAGGACGCGGCCGGGCACGACGTGGTACGTGAGCACCGCCTTGAGCTGCGGGACGTCCTTGAGGAGGCCGTCCACCGCGCCGGCGGGGAGCGCCGCGAACGCGGCGTCCGTCGGGGCGAACACGGTGAACGGGCCCTCGCCCTTCAGCGTGTCCACGAGGCCCGCGGCCTTGACCGCCGCGACGAGGGTCGTGAAGGCCCCGGCGCCGACGGCGGTGTCCACGAGGTCCTTGCGGGGCAGCATCACCGTGTCCACGACGTGGATGATGCCGTTCGACGTCTCGAGGTCGGCGCCGATCACCTTCGCGCCGTCCACGCGGATCTCGCCCTCGGTCGCGCCGACGAGCAGGCTCCCGCCGCCGACGGTCTTCGCCCAGGTCGAGCGCGCGAGGTCGGCCGAGGTCACGCGGCCGGGCACGACGTGGTAGGTGAGGACCTTCGTCAGGGCGGCCTTGTCCGCGAGCAGCCCGGCCAGGACGTCGGCGGGGACCTTCGCGAACGCGGCGTCGTTCGGCGCGAACACGGTGAAGGGCCCGGGGCCCTTGAGGGTCTCGACGAGGCCGGCGGCCTGCACCGCCTTCACCAGCGTCGTGAACGAGCCGGCCGCGACGGCCGTGTCCACGAGGTCGCCGGGGGCCTTGGCGGCCGGCTTCGCGCAGGGGGGCTCGCCGGCGACGGCCGCGGCGGGGACGAACGCCGCGCAGGCGGCGAGGAGGAGGACGCGCTTCATGGGGACGGGCTCCAGGGGTTGACTGCGCGGCCACCCTAGGCGGGGTCGAGGGTGTACAGATTCGTTTCTGGACACGAATCGACCGCGAACCGGCCGCGAACCGGCCGCGATCCGTCCGGTACCCTGGCGGCGGAGGTCCCCCATGCGCCGCACCGTCCTCGCCGCCATGACCGTCGTCCTCGGGGCCGCGCTCGCCGTCGGCGACGAACCCGCGCCGTGGCCGTCGCCCGACGCCGCCGGCACGCCCGCCGCGTTCCGCCTCGACTTCGAGGACCTGCCGAAGGACCACGCGCTGCCCGAGGGGCTCCGGGTCGCCACCGGCGCGTTCAAGGTCGTGGACGACCCGCTCGCGCCCGGGAAGAACCACGTCCTGCTGCAGGACGCGCGCGTCGAGACCTACGGCCTCGCGCTCGCGACGGGCGAGGGGCGCGCGTGCGCCGACGGCAAGGTGACCGTCCGCTTCGTCGCGGTGTCGGGCAAGGACGACGCGGCGGGCGGCGTCGTGTTCCGCGCGCGCGACCCCGAGGGCTACTACCTGTGCCGCGCGAACGCGCTCGAGGACAACCTGCGCCTCTACGTCGTGAAGTACGGCCGCCGGTGGGACCTCGCGAGCACGACGGTGCCCCCGCCCGCGCTCGGGTCGTGGCACACCCTCGAGGTCACGTTCGAGGGCGACCGCTTCCGCGGCGTGCTCGACGGCACCCACGTCGTCGAGGCGAAGGACGCGACGTACGCGAGCGGATGGTGCGGCGTGTGGACCAAGTCCGACTCGGTGACCCGCTTCGACGACCTCGTCGTGACGCCGGCCGCCGCGAAGGCCGCGCCGCCCGCGCCGGAGGCGCCCAAGCCGCCGGCGGCCCCCGAGACCCCGGCGCCGCCCGGCATGGGCTGACGGTCCGCCGCGCGACGGACGGGCCCGGCCCCCCACGCCGTCCCGGCGCGTTCAGCGCCCCGGCAGGCGCAGCGCCGCGCGCAGGTCCCCGTCGCGGCCCGGGCGCCAGATGAACGCGTCGAGCACGTAGTGCGTGGCCTGCGGCAGGGCGAGCAGCGGCACCACGAGCGACAACGCGGCCTCGGGGAGGTCGAGCGCCGGGAGCGGGAACCACCCCGCGTGCTGGTGCCAGACGAGGCCGTCCCAGCACGCCTCCTCGACCCAGGCGACCGCCACGAGCAGGGCGAGGTAGAGCGCGGCCCCCGACGGCGCGAACACGCGCCCGAGCGCGCCGCGCGCCCCCGAGAAACGCGCCCGGCCGTAGCGGTGGACGAGCGCGAGGTACGGCACGCCGTGGGCCAGCACGTTGCTCGCGGTGAACACCACGTCCGAGTCGAGCCACACGATGCCGCCGTACCACGTGGCCGCGGTGCTCGAGAGCACGAGCCACTTCGCGCGGTTGACGCCGTCGCCCGCGGCGAACCGCCACGCCTGCCGCGCGACCCATGCCGCGAGCAGCGCGACGTACACGACGCCGGCCGCCCCCACCACCTCCGACGCGAGGCCCGCCGCGAAGTCGTCGGGCCGGAACCACACGAACGACCGCGGCAGGTGCGCGTGCCACCAGAGCAGCGGGTACAGCGCCGCGGCGTGGACCGCCGCGTGGTCGAGCGCGCGGTCGAGCCGCGACGTCTCGCCCGCCCGCCGCCCGGCCCACGCCATGAAGCCCCAGGGCTGCCGGACGAAGTGGAACGCCGCGACGTAGGCGAGCGCCCGCCAGAACACGTCGGGGCCCTGCGCGTGCAGGAGCACCCCGACCGCGAGGCACGCGAGCGGCGTCACGAGGAGCAGGCCGCCGCGGCGCGCCCGGACCACGGGGTCGAGGTAGGCGCGGAACGCGGTCCCCCACACGTGGGCCACGTCGCACCCGACGACGAGCAACAGGAACCCCCACGGCGGCAGGTCGGCGTGCAGCGTGCCCGTGCGCCACGCGACGAAGGCGACGACCGCCGACACGACCACGGGCCCGAGGAACCACAGGAGGTCCTCGCGGGCCGAGAACACCCAGCCGTCGCGCCACCGGACGCGGCTCACGACCACGTCGCCTCCTCGCGGCCGAGCGCGGCGAGCACCTCCTCGGCGGCGCGCACCCCCGAGGCCTGCGCCTCCTCGAACAGCGGCAGGCCGCCCAGGTCGGCCGCGGCCACGTGCACCCGCCCGCGCGGGCGCGCGGTGGCCTCGCGGACGCCGCCCCAGAGGAAGCCGGGCGACGGCCGGACCATGCCGTGGGCCCAGCGCATCACGTCCACCGACCGGACGTGGGCCTCGAGGTCGTCGTGGGCCGGCGCGAGGTCCGCGAGCACGCGGTCGCGCCACGCCTCCCACGGCGCGGCGAGCATCGCGCGCCGCGCGGCCGCGACGTCGGGCCCGGCGAACGGGAGGTACCACGTCCACACGGTGTCGCGGGCGGCGCGGTCCGTCTGGTGCGTCGCCACGACGTAGCCGAGCGAGTCGCTGTCGAGGCGCACGTTGTCCCAGCAGACCGGGTGCCCGCGCGACGACGGCGTCGCGTCGAGGTGCACGTTGGCGACGACCCACGGCGACGTGACGAACGCGTCGGCGGGGTCGGGCCCCTCGCCGAGCAACCGGCGGGCCGCGAAC
>JAEUHO010000360.1 GCA_016795345.1 Planctomycetia bacterium
CGTCGCTCGGCTTCGTGGCGGTGTCCTGACGTGGTCGCGCCGACGGCCGGCGGCGGGGACGCCTGGGACGCGCTCGTCGCGGCGGCGCTCTTGGGGACCGAGCGCTCGCCCGACGTGCCCGTCGGCGGGGGGGCGGCGGCGGCGCTCGTCGAGGCGGCGACGGCCGGGGCCGACGCGCCGCGCCGCGTGCTCGTCGCCGCGGCGGTGCTCGGCGCCTACGTGGAGGCGGGGCGCGGGGCGGCGCGGGCGACGGCGGCGCCGCCGCGCCTGCGGGGCCCGGATCGTCCGACGTGCCGCGTGGGGGCCGCCCGGGTGCTCGCGCGGCTGCTGCGGGAGGAGCGCGCGTCGGCGTTGCGCCCCGAGTGGTTCGCGCGCGCCGCGCGCGCGGGCGTGCGCGTGCCGGACGAGCTGATGCCGGCGTGCCTCGAGCACCTGCGGGGCGTGAAGGACGCCGCGGAGGCGGACGCGGTGCGGACGGCGCTCGGCGCGCGGGGCGCGTGGCTCGCGGGGCAGCACCCGACGTGGGCGGGGCTGTTCGCGCCGGACGGTGATCCCGCGGCCGCGTGGGCGACGGGCGACCGCGCCCGGCGGATGGCCGTGCTCGCGCGGCGGCGGCGCGACGACCCCGCGGCCGCGCGGGCCCTCGTCGAGGGCACGCTCGCGCAGGAGGAGCCCGACGACCGCGAGGCGATCGTCGCCGCGTTCGCGACCGGGCTGTCGGCGGCCGACGAGCCGTTCCTCGAGGCGCGGCTCGACGACCGCCGCAAGGCCGTGCGCACGACCGCGGCCGACCTCCTCGCGCGGCTCCCGACGTCGGCGTTCGCGGGGCGGATGGCCGCGCGCGTCCCGGCGCACCTCGTGTACGAGCCCGCGCGGCGCGGGCTCCTGCGCACGAAGCCCGCCGTCCTGACCGTCACGCTGGCGGGGGCGCCGGACGCCGCGGCCCGCCGCGACGGCCTCGAGCCGTCGGGCGACGGGAAGGCGCTCGGCCTCGAGGGGCTCGTGCATCTCGTCGCGTGCGCGCCGCTCGCGGCGTGGGCCGCCCTCGGCGCGACGTCGCCCCGCGAGGTGCTCGACGCCGCCGCGCGCACCGACTTCGCCGCCGAGCTCCTGCGCGGGTTCGCGCTCGCGACGGAGCGGCAGCGCGACCTCGCGTGGGCCCAGGCGCTCGTCGCGCTCGCGCTCGACCCGCCGCGCGACGCGAAGGCCGCGACCGGCGGGCACGGCCCCGCGGTGGTCCTCGCGTGGCTCCCGCCGGCCGAGCGGGAGCGCCTCGCGCTGGCCGCGGGGCGCGCGCCGCGCGACGTGGGCGACGGCTGGATGCGGTCGTTCCTGCTGGCCGGCGACGGCCCGTGGAGCGAGGCGTTCGGCCGGTACGTGCTCGAGGTCGCGAAGGCCCAGGCCGCCGCCGAGCCCGGCGACCGCCCGTGGGGCGCGTTCGACCCGGCGCTCGAGCGCCGCCTCCCGCCTTCCCTCGTGGAGGAGGCCGCGAACGGCTGGCCCGACCTCCGCAACCCGTTCACCACCCACCCCGACGGCGGGGCCGCCTCGTTCGCGGCGCTGAACGCCGCGTACCGCGCCTTCCGTGACCGACTCGACGCCACGCTCCGCCAGCGCGCGGAGCTGCACCAGGAGCTCCCGACATGACCCCGTCCCCCGAGGCCGTCCTCCGCCAGCACGCCGAGACGCAGTTCGCCGAGGAGCTCGACGCGCTCGCCAAGGCCGACGACCGCCGCCGCCCGCCGTCGTGGCGCCTCTCGCCGTGGGCCGTCGCGACCTACCTGCTCGGCGGCCGCCTGCCCTCGGGGTTCGTCGTGACGCCGAAGTACGTGGGCGACCGCCGGCTGATGGAGGTCGCCGTCTCGACGCTCGCGACCGACCGCGCGCTGCTGCTCCTCGGCGTGCCCGGCACCGCGAAGACGTGGGTGAGCGAGCACCTCGCCGCCGCGATCTCCGGCGACTCGACGTTGCTCGTGCAGGGCACGGCGGGCACCTCCGAGGAGACGATCCGCTACGGCTGGAACTACGCGCTGCTGCTCGCCAAGGGCCCGACCCGCGAGGCGCTCGTCCCGAGCCCGGTGTTCCGCGCCATGGCGACGGGCCGCATCGCCCGCGTCGAGGAGCTCACGCGCATCCCGTCCGACGTGCAGGACGCCCTGATCACGGTCCTCTCCGAGAAGTCGCTCCCGATCCCCGAGCTCGGCGACGAGGTCCAGGCGGTCCGCGGGTTCAACGTCATCGCGACGGCCAACAACCGCGACCGCGGCGTCAACGAGCTGTCGAGCGCCCTCAAGCGCCGCTTCAACACGGTCGTCCTCCCGACCCCGGCCACCGCGGAGGAGGAGGTCGAGATCGTGCGCTCGCGCGTCGAGAGCCTCGGCCGCGCGCTCGACCTCGCCGTCGAGGCGCCGGCCCTCGAGCAGATCCGCCGCGTGGTCACCGTCTTCCGCGAGCTGCGCGAGGGCAGGACCGCCGACGGCAAGACCAAGGTCAAGTCGCCGAGCGGCACCCTCTCGACCGCCGAGGCCATCGCCGTCGTCAACCAGGGCGTCGCGCTCGCGACCCACTTCGGCGACGGCACCGTCCGCGCGGGCGACCTCGCCTCGAGCCTCACGGGCACCGTCGTGAAGGACCCCGCGACCGACGCGGTCGTCTGGCGCGAGTACCTCGAGACCGTCGTGAAGGGCCGCGACGGCTGGGCCGACCTCTACCGCGCCTGCCGCGAGCGCCTGTAGTGGCCGACGCGCCCGTCCATCTCTTCGGGATCCGCCACCACGGGCCGGGCTCGGCCCGCAGCCTCCGCGCGGCGCTCGAACGGCTCGCGCCGGACGTCGTCCTCGTCGAGGGTCCGCCCGACGCCGACGAGCTCCTGCCCGGCGCGGGCCACGCCGGGCTCGAGCCGCCTGTCGCGATCCTCGTCTACGCGCCGGACACGCCGCGGCACGCGACGTTCTATCCCTTCGCGCGGTACTCCCCCGAGTGGGTCGCGATCCGGTACGCGCTCGAGCGCGGCGTGCCCGTGCGGTTCATGGACCTCCCGTTCGCGCACCGGCCCGTCGAGGCCGACGACGTGCCGGCGGCCGAGGCCGACGCGCCCGCGGCGGAGGGGGCGGGGGGCGATCCGGCTCCCGGGGACGCGAGGCCCGGTGGCTCGCAGGGGCCCGCCGCGGGCGCGGGTCCCGACGGCCCCGACGAGCCCGGCGAGGCCGGCGAGGCCGGCGACGCCGAAGGAGCCGACGGTCCGGGCGACGACGGCGCGCTCGCGGGCGACCCCCTCGGGGCGCTCGCGCGGGCCGCGGGGTTCTCCGACGGCGAACGGTGGTGGCACCACGTCGTCGAGGGGCGGCGCGGGGACGACGCGCTGGTCTTCGCGGCGGTGGCGGAGGCGATGACCGCGCTGCGCGAGACGCCCGCGCGCGTGCCCGCCGAGGAGGCGCGGCGCGAGGCCCGGCGCGAGGCCTTCATGCGCAAGACGATCCGCGCGGCCCTGAAGGAGGGCTTCCAGCGCGTCGCCGTCGTCTGCGGCGCGTACCACGTGCCCGCGCTCGCGGCCCCGACCGCCCGCGGCGTGGCCTCCGCCGACGCCGAGACGCTCGCCGACCTGCCCCGCACCAAGACCGCCGCCGTGTGGGTGCCGTGGACGTACGGCCGCCTCGCGACCGCGTCGGGCTACGGGGCCGGCGTGCCGTCGCCCGCCTGGTACGACCTCCTCTGGGCCGACCGCGAGGGGGCGCCGGTCGCGTTCGCCGTCGCGGCCGCGCGCCTCCTCCGCGCCGAGGACCTCGACGCGTCGTCCGCGCACGTCATCGAGACCGTCCGCCTCGCGGAGGCGCTCGCGGCGCTGCGCGGGTACGGCGCGGTGGGCCTCGACGAGCTCCTCGACGCGACCCGTTCGGTGCTCTGCGGCGGCGATGCGGCGCCGATGGCCCTCGTCCACCGGCGCCTCGTGGTGGGGGAGCGGCTCGGCGGCGTCCCCGACGACGCGCCGACCTCGCCGCTCCAGCGCGACCTCGCGGCCCAGCAGAAGCGCCTGCGCCTGCCGGCGTCCGCGGTGGAGAAGGTCCACGACCTCGACCTGCGCCAGCCGAACGACCTCGCGCGGAGCCACCTCCTGCACCGCCTGCGGCTCCTCGACGTCCCCTGGGGCGAGCCCGCGGGCCCGGGCGCGGGGAAGGGCACGTTCCACGAGGTGTGGAAGCTCGTGTGGAAGCCCGAGTTCGCGCTCCCGCTGGTCGAGGCGGGGCGGTACGGCAACACGATCGCGGACGCCGCCGCGGCGGTGGCGGCCGAGCGCGCGGGGTCGGCCGACGGCCTCGCGGCGCTCACCGCGATGCTCGAGCGCGCGCTCCTCGCCGACCTGCCCGTGGCCGTCGAGGCGCTGGTGGCGGCGGTCCACCGGCGGGCGGCCGTCGGCGCCGACGCCGCGCAGCTCATGGCCGCGCTGCCGCCCCTCGTGCAGGTGATCCGCTACGGCGACGTCCGCAAGACCCCCGTGACCGGCGTCGACGCGGTCGTCGACGCGATGGTCGCGCGCATCGCCGTGGGGCTGCCGTCGGCGTCGCTCTCCCTCGACGACGACGCGGCCGCGGCGATGTTCGAGCACCTCGTGGCGACGGACCGCGCGCTGGCGCTGCTCGCGCGCGCCGACCACCTCGAGGCGTGGCGCGGCGCGCTCCTCCGCGTCGTCGACCTGCCGGGCGTCCACGGCGTCGTCGCCGGGCGGGCCTTCCGGCTGCTGCTCGACGCGAAGGCGTTCGGGCGCGACGAGACCGACCGCCGGCTGCGGTTCGCCCTCTCGTCGGGCGTCGAGCCCGCAGAGGCCGGCGCGTTCCTCGAGGGCCTGCTCGCCGACAGCGGGCTGCTCCTCGTGCACGACACGGCGCTGTGGGGCCACGTCGACGCGTGGCTCGCCGACCTGTCGCCGGAGGCGTTCGTCGTGGCGCTGCCGCTGCTGCGCCGGACGCTCGCGACGTTCACGTCGGCGGAGCGGCGGCAGCTCGGCGACCGCGCGACGCGCGGCGGGCCGGCGGCCGGCGGGCCTCGCCGTCCCGGGGAGCACGACTTCGACGAGGCACGCGCGGCGCGGGTGCTCCCGGTGCTCGCGACGATCCTGGGCGTGACGCTGCCGACGGAGGCCCGGTCATGATCGACGCCGCGGAACGCCTGCGCCGCTGGCGGCTCGCCCTCGGCGGCGACGCCGTCGGCGCGTCCCCGGTCGCGTTGTCGGCGGACGACCTCGGGATGGACCGGGCGCTCGAGGCGCTGTACGCCTCCGAGCGCGGGGCGGGGCTCGGCGCGAGCGCGCCGAACGTGCCGCGGTGGCTCGGCGACATCCGCAAGTACTTCCCGACGTCGGTCGTGCGCGTGCTGCAGAAGGACGCCATCGAGCGCCTCGACCTGAAGCGGTTGCTGTTCGAGCCCGAGGCGTTGGCGGCCGTCGAGCCCGACGTGCACCTCGTCGGGACGCTGCTGGCGATGAAGTCGCTGCTCCCGGCGCAGACGCGGGACACCGCGCGGCAGGTCGTCGGGCGCGTGGTGGACGACCTCCTGCGCCGCCTCGAGGCGCCGCTGCGGCAGGCGGTCCACGGCGCGTTGCGGTCGTCGGCGCGCTCGCGGCGGCCCCGGCCGGCCGACATCGACTGGCACCGCACGATCCGCGCGAACCTGCGGCACTACCAGCGGGAGCACCGGACCGTCGTGCCGGAGACGTTGCTCGGGCGGGGGCGGCGGCGCGCGGCGATGCGCGAGTTGGTGCTTGTGATCGACCAGAGCGGCTCCATGGCGGAGTCGGTCGTCTACTCCGGCGTGTTCGGCGCGGCGCTCGCGTCGTTGCCCGCGGTGCGGACGTCGCTCGTGGTGTTCGACACCGAGGTGGTGGACCTGACGGAGCTGCTCTCCGATCCCGTCGAGGTGCTCTTCGCGACGCAGCTCGGCGGCGGGACCGACATCCACCGCGCGCTGACGTACGGGCAGTCGCTGGTGCGGACGCCGTCCGACACGATCGTGGTGCTCGTGAGCGACCTCTACGAAGGGGGCGTGCGCGAGTCGCTGCTGCATCGCGCGGCCTCGATCGTCGCGTCGGGCGCGCAGCTGATCGTGCTCCTCGCTCTCTCGGACAGCGGCGCGCCTTCCTACGACCACGCGCTCGCGGCGGACCTCGCGGGGATGGGGGTGCCGGCGTTCGCGTGCACGCCCGACCTCTTCCCCGAGGTGATGGCGGCCGCGATCTCGCGGCGCCCGCTCCCGATCCCGGCGGCGCCGACGCCCTGACCTCCCGTGGTCTCGTCGACGGGGTGCGACCTCGTCCCGGGACCGCGAGGCCCGGTGGCCGGCGGGGTCAGGCGCGCGCGCGGTGGAGGCGGTCGACGGCCGCGCGGCCGCCCGCGGGGGGACGCGGGTCGATGTACCAGCCGGTGCCCTTGCAGCGCGCGCTGCGCATGAAGGCCGCGCCGGCGGCTCCGAGCGCGAACCCGCCGAGATGCGCGCCGACGGCGACGTCGCTCATCGAGCCGAGCGACGCCTCGACGAGCTGCAGCACCACCCAGACCCCGAGGAGCCAGCCCGCGCCGATCTCGACGGGGCGACCGAGCGCCGGGCCCGGGATGAGCAGGATGCAGCGGACCTCGGCCCAGGGCGCGGCCACGAGCACGTAGCCGAGGAGGCCCGCGATCGCCCCGGAGGCGCCGAGGGCGACGGCGGCGCCGCCGACCGCGAGCTGGACGAGGTTGCCGAAGACGGCGCACGCGAGGTAGACGACCGCGAACCGCCACGCGCCGAGGCGGTCCTCGACGTAGCGGCCGAAAATCCACAGGAAGCACAGGTTGAACAGGAGATGGAGCACGCCCAGGTGGAGGAACGCCGCGGTCACGAGCTGGTGCACCTGGAACGCGGACGGCACCAGCGCATACGTGAGGAGCGTGCTCTCGTCGGGCGAGAACCCGGTGGCGATCGCGACGACGACGAGGGCGACCCCGATCGCGATCGTCGCGAACGGCACGCGTTCGTAGCTGTGTTCGACCGCGGTCGGCAGGAACATCCGGGCCTCCGTCCCCTTGGGGCGCCCGACGATCCTACCCCCCCGAGGGCGGCCCGTGTCGGGGCCCCTGGGCCCGGGATCACGCACGGAACCTGTGGCCCGCCGGGTGCGTCCCAGGGGAATCGCGGACGCCCGGTTCGGTTGGGGCCGGGGCCCGTCGGGTCCGGGTCCCGAACAGAGGCGTGCAACGCGAATCGATGGACCTCGGGCCGCCTTGCGGCCGACGTCAACCTAGCCCATCGGCTGGCCCACGAGATACCAGGTGACCGTCCGGGCCGGACTCGCCAGCATCGTCGTCGCGACGATCCGAGCGGATCCGTCGCCAGGTGGCCGGTCCGACGTGATCCAGAACCGCCACCCTGCGACGACGAACTCGCGCCTGAGCCCGGATTTCCCACGTGGCAGGCCTGACCTCTGCCGCAGACGCGCGGGACGGGCGCTTCACGATCGAAGGGCCGTCGTTGGAAGGGGGCGGCGGGATCTCGGCCGTCGCAGCGGGGGCAACTTGAGCGCGCGGACGGGG
>JAEUHO010000444.1 GCA_016795345.1 Planctomycetia bacterium
CGACGTCGGCGCCGCCGTTGTGGTGGAGGCCGTCGACGTGGTCGAGGTCGTCGCCGACGAACGCCGGGTCCACGACCGGGAAGCCGAGCGGGAGGCCGCCGGCCTCCACGACGCGGGCGACGTAGGGCGCCGGGACGTGCATGCGGCGGACGCCGCGCCCGTCCACCGCGTCCATGGTCGAGCAGGCGATGCCGATGCGGGGCCTCATGCGTGCGTCCTCGTGCGGGCGGGGATCGGTCGGAGGGGGCCCCGACTGTACCGGCGGGCCGGGCGGGCCACCGCGCAACATTGCATCCGGGCGGGGAAGGGCGTAATCGTTCGTCCCCATGCGCACCGTCGTCGGTCGCGCCCCCGTGCGGATCGACCTCGCCGGCGGCACGATCGATCTCTGGCCGATCCCCCACACGCTGCCCGAGGCGACGACGGTGAACGTCGCCCTCGACCTGCCGGCCGTGGTCCGCGTCGAGCCGCTCGCCGGCGCGGGCGGCACGGTGAAGGGCGAGGTCGAGGTCGAGAGCCTCGACGCGAAGGTGCGCGCGCGGGTCGCGTCGGCCGCGGCCGACCCGGCGACGGTGGACCCGTCGGTGCGGCTCCTGCTGCGCGCGGTCGCCGCGATCGCGCCGGAGGGCGGGCTCGCGGTCCGCGCGTCGACGACGTCGCCGCAGGGCGCGGGGCTCGGCGGGTCGTCGGCGCTGCTCGCGTGCGCGATGGCGACGCTCGGCCACGCCGTCGGCCGCCCGCGGCCGCTCGAGGACGTGCGCCGGCTCGCGCAGGACGTCGAGACCGCGATGCTGCGCGCGCCGACGGGGTACCAGGACTACTACCCGCCGCTGTTCGGCGGCTGCCTCGCGCTGACGGGCCGCATCGGCGGCGTCGCGGTCGAGCCGCTGCCGGTCGACCTCGCGGCGCTCGGGCGGCGCCTGCGCCTCGTCTACACGGGCGTCCCCCACCACTCGGGGATCACCAACTGGGGCGTGATGCGGGCCTACTTCGACGGCGAGGCCCGGACGGTGGACGCGCTCGCGGAGATCGCCGACGTGTCGGCGCGCGTCGCGCGCGCGCTGCGCGCGGGCGACCTCGACGCGGCGCTGGCCCTCGTCGTGGCGGAGGGCGCGATCCGCGTGCGGATGGCGCCGGGCGTGTCGACGCCCGAGATCGCGGCGCTCGACGCGGCGGTGCGCGCCGCGGGCGCGCTGGGCACGAAGGTGTGCGGCGCGGGCGGCGGCGGGTGCGTGCTCGTCGTGCTGCGCGACGACCGCGAGCCGCCGGGCCTCGCGTCGGCGCTCCGGTCGGCCGGCGGGCGGCCGATCGACGTGCGCCTCGTGCCCCAGGGGTTCGCCCTCGCGGAGGGCGCGTGATGAGCGGCGGGGCGCCCACGGTCCGCGCGGTCGTCATGGACCTCGACGACACGCTCTACGACTGCTTCACGCAGTGCGTGGGGCCCGCGCACCGCGAGGCCGCGAAGGCGATGGTCGAGGCGGGCGCGCGCGCGACCGTGGACGAGGTGCTCGACGCGCGGCTCTCGCTGGTCGGGGTCGAGCACGACCTCGACGACGCGGTGGCGGCGTGTTTCCGCGCGGTGAACCCGGTGCGCGTGGCCGAGGCCGGCCGGCGAGCGTTCGACGACCGCGACCCGGGCCCGCTGGCGCCGTTCCCGTTCACGGCGGAGGTGCTGCGGCGGGTGCGCGCGACGGCGCGGCTCGTGTTGCTCTCCATGGGCCACCCGGGCACGCAGGAGAAGAAGGTGAAGGCGCTGGGGCTCGAGGGCGCGTTCGACGAGGTGCTCTTCGACGACGTGTTCACGCGGCGGGGCAAGGAGGAGCTGATGCGGGCCTGGCTCGCGCGCTCGGGCCTCGCGGCGAACGAGGTGCTCGTGGTGGGCGACCGGCCGGACGCGGAGATCGCGGCGGCGACGCGGCTCGGGATGCAGGCGCTGCGCATCCGCGGCGGGGAGTTCGGCGCGCGGCCCACGCCGCCCGGCGTCCCCGAGGCGGCGGACCTGCGCGCGGTGCTGGCCTACCTCGGCCTCCCGGCGATCGAGGCGGCGGCGCCGGCGTCCGCCGACGCGAGGCCCGCTGCGCCCGAGGCCGGTCAGGGCTCGTAGCGCCGTCCGAGCACGCCGAGGAGGCGCGCCGAGAGCAGCAGCGCGTAGACCGCGGCGGCGCGGACGGGCACCGACACGAGGAGGGTGCCGGCGAAGGCGCCCCACCGCGCGGCGAGCAGGAGCGTGCCGGCGAGGACGACGCCCCACGACAGGCCGAAGGCGAGGAAGGCGACGGGGCCGCGGAGGAACCATCGCGCGGCGTTCCATGGCTTCTCGAGGTCGGGGTCCTCGAAGGCGACGGACAACAGGAGGGACGGCGCCATCACGACGAGGGCGAACGCGAGGGCCGCGATCAGGAACACGGTCTCGCCGCCAGTGCGGACGGGGTTCGACGGGTCGCGGAGGTACGGCGCGAGGGCGGGGACGGCGGCGGGCGCGAGCGCCAGCAGGAACCAGAACAGGGGCCGGAACTGCGCGGTGCCGAACTCGGTGCGGCCGAGCGCACGGGGCGAGGGGCTGTCGGCGTCCTGGCTGGGGGCGGCGAAGAGCGACGGGGCGACGTCGTCGCCGGTGGCGCTGCGGGCGAGCGTGCGGAGCTGCCATCGCGCGGCGGCGAGGATGGGGACGAGCGCGACGATCCAGCCGAGGAAGGGGTGGACGGCGCCCGCGAGGTCGGCGGCCACCCACACGGCGACGCCGACGGCGAACACGCGGGTCGCGCGCACGGGGAAGGAGAGCGCCTCGCGGGGCCAGCCCGGCGGCAGGGGGAGCGGCCCGGGGTGCGTGCGGGACGAGGGGTCCTTCCGTTCGCGGAGGGTCTTCGTCGAGATGACGCGTTCTTCGCCGTCCTTGCCGACGACCTTGGCCTCCGAGGGCGGCGCCTGTTCCTTCGCGACGGTCTCGGCGGTGTCCTCCACGGCGGGCGGCACGGGCCGCGCGCGGACGACCTCCGGTTCCAACTGGAACGGCGCGGGGTCCTTCGGCGGCTCCTTCGCGTCGTCGTTCATGGCTCCATCCTACGTCCCTCCCACGGTGTGCCGACCGATCCCTCAAGACCGACCCAGTCCGGTGCGCCACCCGCGCTCCTCTACGCTTCCCCACCCGCGGGCACCGAACGGACACAGAGGCCGTCGCGCAGCACCCCCCGCTGACACGCGGCCCGTCCCGCGACGCGTCCACCGCCCCAACACGCGTCCGCACCCGCGGGCACCGTTCCCCCCACCGAGGCCTCGCGCAACGCGCGCCCCTATCACGCGGCTCGTCCCGCGACGCGTCCACCGCCCCAACACGCGTCCGCACCCGCGGGCACCGTGCAAGGCCTCGCGCAACGCGCGCCCCTTTCACGCGGC
>JAEUHO010000468.1 GCA_016795345.1 Planctomycetia bacterium
GCGAGGTCGGCCGCGGGCCACGCCGCGACGGGGGCGAGGCCGAGCCCGCGCACGAGCTCGCGGGCCATGATCGCGTGCCCCTCGGCGTCGGGGTGCACCGCGTCCGGGATCATGGTGAACGCGGGGTTCGCGGCCTTGCGCGCGCGCTGGTGCGCGAGCATGGGCCCGTGGAGGTCCACGCCGACGCAGCCGCGCGCGGCCGCCACCCCGAGCGCCGCCGACGCGAGGCCCGCGAGCGCGTCGTTGTAGCGCGCCGCGCCGAGCGCGGGGTTGCGGTCGGGGTCGACGCAGCCCGGCGTGCACACGACGACGCGGATCCTCGCGTCGAGCAGCTTCCCGACGAGCTGGTCGAGGCGCGCGCGGTACGAGGCCGTCACCGTCTCGTCCGGCGCGCGGTAGCCGCCGTCGTTCATGCCGAAGCACAACGTCACGACGGTCGGGTTCAGCGGCAGCACGTCGCGCTCGAGCCGCCCGAGCGCGCCCGCGAGCGTGTCGCCGCCCCAGCCCGCGTTGAACCAGCGGACGTCGAGGTCCGGGTGCGCCAGGTAGACCGCGAGCTGGGTGTAGCGGGTGTAGAGGCGCTGCTCCGTGATGCTGTCGCCGAAGAAGACGACGCGGTCGCCCGCCTTCAGCACCGGGGCCGGCGTCGCCGCGGGCGCCGGGTCCGCCGCGACGGGCCTCGCGTGCGGCGCCCCGACCGTGAGGGCGAGGAGGAGCGCGGCCAGGGACGCGAGCCGGGCGAGGCGGGCGGGGCGTCCCATGGCGAAGCGGACGGGCGGGGCCGGACCTACGCGCCGACCCAGAACTGCACGATCGACGTCGCGAGCAGCGTGCGGCCGGTCTTGGTGCGCTCGAACACGCGCACCTGTCCGACGACGGCGTACCCGTTGCCGGCCCGGCGCGGGAACGCGCCGTAGGGGACCTTGAACGCGAACGCGAGCGCCTCGGGGTCGGCCTCGACCTTCGCGTCGCGCGAGACGACGCGGAGCTCGCCGTTCGCGTCCGCGTAGCCGGGGTCGTTGCTCGGGATCGCCTTGCCGGACGCGTCCTGGAAGAAGATCGAGGCCGCCAGCGTCGAGCCCTTGAGGCCCAGCGCGTCCACCGGGACCGTCAGGCCGACGCCGGTGCGGCCGTCCGAGAGGGAGACGCCGTGCGTCTTCGAGATCACGCCGATCGACGCGCTCGCGGTGGAGGCGGCGGCCGCGGGCGCCGCGTCGGCGGCGAACGCGAGGCCCGACAGGAGCGAGGCGGCGAGGGCGAGGGCGAGCGGGCGCATGGGGCGTCTCCGGGACGCGCGCAGGATACCCGGGCCTTCGTCCCGGCCCGCGCTCGGAGGGGGTGCGGCGGGCCGGGCCTCGCGGTCGCGGGAGCGGGGTCGCGGTCCCGGGTTCCTGACCGGTGGAAGGGCTGCCCGGCGAGTCGGCGCGCCGCGGCGCGAGGACCGCCGGGCGCCGCAGGGAGGCTGCCGGGCGACGCGTTCAGTGCTTGAGGCCTTCGTAGAGCGTCAGGGCGATCATGATGTGGACGGCGGCCACGCACGCGATGGCGAAGGTCTCGAGGACGCGGCCGATGCGGTTGGCGCTGCCGTCGCCGCGCTCCATCCCCTGCAGCGTCTGCAGGTAGGGGAACCAGAGGAAGAGGAAGAACCACGAGCCGAGGGAGCAGAGCGCCAGCCAGCCCGCGGTGGCGAACCAGACGCCGGAGCGACCGGCGTGCGCGGAGGACCGGCCGAAGACGGCCCACATGGCGAGGGCGCCGTACTCGACGAACGCGAGCGCGGCGCTCGCCTTGAGGACCGGGCTGCGGCGCAGTCGCGAGCGGGCGAAGGCCGCGGCCGACACCGGACGAGGGGTGGGGGGGCGCGGCGCGGTGTCGGGGGAGCGGAGGCGGAGCGGCACGGGGACCGGGTCGCAGCGTACCCGATCCGCGCGGGGGACCGCGAGGCCCGGGCGCCGGCGGCCGGTACGCAAGGCCCGGACGGCGGACCGGCCGGCGAGCCTGCGCCCGGGCTGGGTATCCTCCGTGGGGCGCGTGTCCGTGCGCCGTGGAGCGACGATGAGGCCGGTCGGGTACGACGCGTGGATCCGGTACGTCTTCGATCGGCCCACCACGCCGCGGGGTTGGTACTTCGACCTGGACGACGTGGTGACTTTCGACGCCACGCCGGCGGAGCTGGTCGCGTACATCGCGGCGACGGTCGAGCACTGCCGCACCGACCTCGCGCGATTCACCGACGCGCAGGTCGCGGACGGGGTGCGGTACATCTTCTCCAACTTGTGCTCGAACGTCGTGCTCGCGCTCAAGCGACGCGAGGTCCCGTTCGACACGCGCCGGCGCGCGATCGAGGGGATCCGCGAGCTCTACCGCGGGTGTTTCGGGCCGCGGTGCGTCGAGTCGGGGGCCGGGGAGGCCGACGAAGGCGTGAAGCGCTTGAACGCCGCGTGTTTCATGTTCTGGGACGTCACGCCGATCGCGGGCTGGGTGGACCCGCCCGGCGAGCGGGACATGTACGAGGCGGTGCTCGACGTGCTCGAGGACGCGCTCACGTCCGCCAATCCGGTGTGCGTGGACAGCGGGTTGCACGGGCTGGGGCACGTGCGGCTCTCGGCGGGGGTGCGGGTCGAGGCGATCGTCGACGCGTACCTGGCTCGGCATCCCGACCTGCCGCCGGCCCGCCGCGAGTACGCGTTGGCCGCCCGTTGCGGGTTGGTGCTGTGACGCTCGATCCGCGTGCCGGCGAGCGCGCCGGCGGCGGGCGAGGAGGTGGCGACATGGCGCGTACGAAGCGAACGTCCACGACCTCGAGACCCCGCGCGGTGGCGTCCGATGCGACCGCGATCCGCGCCTACCTCGCGAAGGTCCCTCCGGAACACCGGGCGGTGATCGAACGGTTGCGGCGGACGATCCGCGCGGCGGCGCCGCGTGCCGTCGAGGCGCTCTCGTACGGCGTGCCGTCGGTCCGTCTGGACGGGCGCGGGGTCGTCGCGTACGCGGCGGCGGCGCGTCACGGCTCGCTCTATCCGATGAGCTCCGCGGTCTTCCGCGCGTTCGCCGCCGAGCTCCGCGCGTACGACTGCAGCAAGGGCACGATCCGCTTCCCGTACGACGCGCCGCCGCCGGCCGCGCTCGTGCGCCGGATCGTGAAGGCTCGGCTGGCCGAGGTCGCCGAGCGGAGTGCGCGCCGATGACGGTCGCGGAGGCGGTGGACCGCTTCCGGCGGGCCGCGAACGCCAAGGGCGACTTCGGCGTCCCGGCGCGACGAGATCACGCCTTGTACGACGAGATGGCGGACGCCTGGCGGTTCCTCGATGCGGAGGGGGACGTCGGGCGCGCCGCGTTCCGGTCGCTGCTCGCCGATCCGTCGGAGCACGTGCGGTGTTGGGTCGCGAGTCAGTTGCTCGGGACCGGCGACTCCACCGGGATCCCGGTGCTCGAAGCGAGTGCGGCGGGCGACGGCCTGCGTGCGTTCACATCGCGGATGGTGCTACAGGAGTGGCGCGCCGGCCGCCTGAAGCCCCCGTTCCTCCCGGCGCGTCCGTGACGGGCCGGGCCCGCGAGGTCCGTGTCGCGAGGGAGGCTCCGTGATCGCCGTTGCCACGACCGTCGAGCATCCGGGCTGGCTCGCGCTGCGTCGGGCCCTCTGGCCCGACACCTCGGACGCCGCGCACCGCACCGAGATGGCCGCTCTCGTCGCCGACCCGTCGCGGTCCCGTTCGTGGGTTGTGTCCGACGACGCCTCGCGACCGATCGGGTTCGCCGAGGCGTCCTTCCGGGTGGAACCGGTGATCGGGGTCGAGACGACGCCCGTCGTCTTCCTGGAGGGCCTCTACGTCGTGCCGTCCTGTCGCCGTTCGGGCGTGGCGCATCGCCTGCTCGAGGCCGTGACGGCGTGGGCGCGCGCGACCGGATGTCGCGCGCTGGCGTCCGACGTGGAACTCGACAACGCGCTCGGGCACGCCGCGCACCGCGCCATGGGGTTCCAGGAGACCGAGCGCGTCGTCTTCTATCGGCGCGATCTCCCGTGAGGCGCGGGCCCGTCCCGGCGGCCGGGCGCGCCTGTCGTCGCGGTGCCGAAGGCGCTGGCGGACGGGCCGACGCGGTTTCGCGGACCCGGTGGCAGAATCCAGGCGCTTCGGCCGCCGGGGCGAGGAGGTTCACGGTCCCGATGTGTGTGTTGCGTGCGTCTGGAACCACGTTCGACCCGGACGAGTTCGAGCGTTCGCCGTCGATGCTCTTCCCCCGCGTCTACCGCAAGGGGGAGCCGCGCGGTTCGGGGTCGAAGCGGGTCAACGATCGATCCGGCCTGACCGTCGACGTCTCCGACGCGTCGTGGGCGGATCTCCCGGCGCAGATCGCAGATGCCGAACGCTTCCTCGAGAACCTGGAGGCGGATCTCCGACGGCTCGTGGCCTTTCCCGGCGTCGAGGGAGTCTGTCTCGACTTCCCCGTGGACCTCAAGCAGCGCTGGGTTCAGAGTCACGTCTTCCCAGCGTCGCTCGTCCGGGCCGCGGGTGCACTCGGCATCGACCTCGAGCTGAGTCTCTACGTGCCGGCCCATCCAGAGCCCAAGGCGGACGATCGCGAATCCGGCGCGAGCGCGGTCATGCACGCGGACCAACTCGTGGCGGCGATTCAGCAGGCCTTCGCGGACGTCGAGTACCCGGGAGACTGGTGCCTCCGCGGGAGCAACGAAGGAGACGAGCCGTTCCGGGTCGAGTCCGAGTTCAAGGGAAAGTCTGACCGGTACTCGCTCGATCCCGCATTCCTCGATAGCTCGCCCGCGGGGTTCGCAACGGCGCTGTACTTCTTCTCGCACGAGGCCTTCCGCTTCTACCTCCCGGCCTACTTGATCGCGGACGTCGGTGGGCAGTTGAGACGGACCGATCCCGTCCACGCACTGACCCACGGCCTGACGGACCGAGATCGGGTGACCCGGATCAACCCGCGGCGGTACGGGGCGCGGACGACCTTCGAGTCGTCAAGCCACCGTCTCTCGGTCTTCGACGTCCCACAGGCCGCGGCGATCATCGAGTACCTGAAGTTCAGGCGTGTCTCCTGCGAGTTCCAGCGAAACGCGATCGACCAAGCGCTCGCGAACTTCTGGCGCGGTCGCGTCGGTGTCACCCGCCGTTCGGGGGACGACGCCCGGCCGGAGGGCGAGGCGTAGGGATTTCGGCGGGTGTCCGTCACCTTGCGCCACGAAGTCGGGGTTGGTCGGCAATGTCGTCCCCTCGGGCTCGGGCCCGTCTCCTCCACGGTCTAGCGTCGCTTCGCGAGTCGATGGCCGTAGTGCCCGGGTGAGATCCCCTCGGTGACGCGGACGTGCGGGGCGCCGGCTTGCTGCGCTGGGGGCCCGCCGCTCGGCTCCAACCCGCACCCCGACAGACCGGCCGGGCTCACCTCGGACGGCATCTCGCGCATGCGCAGCGCACCCTCATCGCAGGCACCCTGGATCGTCTTCAAGGACGACGGTCTGTGGCTGGCGTCCGTCCCTACGCGCTACGGCGTGATGGAGATGCGCTGTGGCGAGGGCGATGCGCCAGACTGCGCCTCCCTGCTCTTGGTCAAGAAGTTCCTCGGTGATGCCGTCGATCACATTGCAGTGATCCGGAGATCCGTGTTCCGAGTGCCGGTGTCGTGGCGACCGATCCGCTTCGCCGTCAACGATCGCGGGCAGCTCGGGCTGCAGTTCAAGCACCGCATCACCGGTGCTCAGCAAGGCGTGTTCTTCGCGGATCAGTACTCGACGTACAAGGTCCTGGCCACCGAGATCGAGGTCTCGCTCGAGGACGCCGCGCGTCTCGCGGGCCCCTTTTCCGGCGCGGGCCGCGGAGCCTAGCTTGCCGCTCCCGCCGACGAGCGGCGGGTCCACCCGTTCCGCGATTGCGGTACACTCCGGGCTGCCGCTCGCGGTTGAGCGGCTACGTTCGGTGGCAGAGGGCATCTCGCGGTGGAGACCTGGCGGCGATGCTCGGTACGGTACATCTGCGAACGGATGCTCGGCATCTCGGTTCCGCAGGACGACACCGTGCTGGTCGTGTCCCTCGAGGGCATGCACCTGGTCCGGCTCGGTCCGCCGGTCGCCGTCGAAACGGACTCGGGGTTCACTGGGTACGATCTGTACGATCCGGACGCCGGGGTGTGCAGATACCGAGATCGGGTGTGGGAGATCATCGGACTGTTCCCCGGCCGCCCGCTGCTCGACGGCCCCGACGGCGAGCGGCTGATCCTCGACGCGGACGGCCTCACGGTGTCCGTGGTCCGGGGCGGTGTGCTGGTGTGGTCGTCGGCGTTCCAGAACTTCTCCGGCGACTGGGCCGTCGCGACGTTCTCGCCGGACGGGAGGTTCATCGTGCTGGGCTGCCCCTACGACTTCGACTTCCGCGTCTGGGAGCGGAGCCATGACGCCGAGCCAGGTGCTGCAGCCGACCTGGCCCGAAGGTAGGCTGGTTGTGTCGCATGGCTCACTGGTGTGGGCCGAGCAGGTGAACCGGGGCGTTTGGCTGGGAGAGCGCGCGCATGGAACTCGCCGATGAGATCCGCAGGCTCAAGGAACTGCACGACGAGGGAGCCCTGACCGACGACGAGTTCTCTCAGGCGAAGGCTGCGCTGCTCGATGGCGTGACGGGCGATTATGCCTCCACGCCCTGGGGTCAGGGCCGGTCCGACGACGGAATCGGCGTCGCTGCGAAGCGGTGGGTGAACCTCCAGATCGTGATCGTCGTCGTCGGATTGGTGCTCGCGCTCGTCTTCTTCTTCGCGTTCTTCCTGCCCGGCTGGAGGAAAACCCGCGACGACTTCGACCGCCGGTGGAACGAGTTCCCCACGGCGCCCCCTGTCGAGTCGCTCCCCCTGCCGGTCAAGTGACGAGCCGCTCCGACGTTCCCAGGAGGTTGCTGCCGCCGACGATTGTCGGCGCGCGAGACCCGAACGCCGCACCATCGGACGAGCCGCTCGCGGGTGAACGTCAACTGCTACTCATACGGGGCGACCGATCGTCCGCCGTCCGTCGCGAACGCGCTGCGCCGGCGCGCCGAGGCCCTCGGGTTGCGCATCGAGGTCGATCGCCACGCTGCGCCCCCGTGACGAGTCGGCGCGTCAGCGGACCTGCAGTGCAGACGACGGCCTCGCGGAGGGCGACGGGAGCGGGTAGGATCCGGCGCACCGCTCGCGACGGAGCGGTGCGGCTCCTGGGGTGGGTGCGACGCGTGCCCAGCGGGGCGCGGGTCGCCGTCGCGGCGCGTCGATCGAACCTCGTCTGGAGGCCAAGCCCCATGTCCCCGGTACGCACGAGCGGCGATGACGAGACCGAGCGGCGGGTGCTCGCCGACATCGCGACCCACGGATGGCACTGCGTCGGCATTCACCCCGAGGGCGACGAAGCCGGGTATGTGTTCACCGTCGGGTTGTTCCAGACCCTCGGGCACCCGGAGTTGGTCGTCTTCGGGCTGCCCCCGCAGATCGCGGTGGGGATCTTCGGCATCGTGGTCGAGGCCGCTCGATCCGGGCGGCCCCTCGACCTCGCCCAGCCGACCGATCTACTGCTCGAGGGATACGAGTGTCGGTTCGCGAGGGTGCCCGTGTCGCGCTACCCGGCCTTCGTCGGGTTGGGCCGTTGGTACTACCAGGGCGATGACTTCCCGCTGTACCAACTCGTGTGGCCCGCGCGTGACGGCACGTTCCCGTGGCACCCCGACGCGTCGCCGGACTTCCGGCGTGCGCAGCCGGTCATCGCGATCCCTCCCGAGGGCGCCTGACGGGCCGCGGGTTGCGTGCGGCGTCGCGGCGGACGGGAGGTTCCGGATGTGGAGCGCGGATCGGATCCTGAAGGTCCTCGACGGGTGCGCCGCGGACTACTGGTTCCCGATGCTCGACAACGGCTACGTCTACCTCGCGGCGACGCGGCTCTCGCTCCATCGATCGTACGCCGACTGGGCGCTCGTCATCGAGGTCTTCGGGTACTCCCCAAGGGCCGGCCTCCCCGACCTCCACGTG
This sequence comes from Planctomycetia bacterium, assembly GCA_016795345.1. Lineage (GTDB taxonomy): Bacteria > Planctomycetota > PLA2 > PLA2 > JAEUHO01 > JAEUHO01. The sequence continues at coordinate 7,996 of JAEUHO010000468.1, forward strand.
TCCACGTTCGGGAGTCGGCTCCGCGATCGCGACGACCCGGCCGACCACCGAACGCCCGAGGCGCGGGCCCACTACCTCGCGTGCCACCTGCATGACGAGCACCGCTTCTTCGCGCCGATCGCCGACGGGCCTCGGCTGGCGCACGGCGACTGCAACTCCGTCGCCGACGACGCGCGGACGGTCGTCGTCCGCGGTCGGACCGTGGACGTCCCGAGCCGAGACACGCTGGCCTCCCACGGGATCGTCCTCGACGACCCGCACCACATCCGGGTCTGGGAGGTCTGCCGCTACCTCGCTGACACCCACCGCGGGCTGGTGCTGCGGACGCCTGACGAGCGACGCGTCAACGTCCCTCAAGAGCTCGAAGAGCTCCTCGTCCTCGATGAGTGGCGACACCCCGACCTGCTGCGCGGCGAGAAGCCCAGCACAGCGGCGGCCTTCATCGCATTCGCCGACGTGTTGGCGAGCGGCGACGTGACCCGTTACGCGCCGACGGCGCCGCCGAACACGCACTGGTCCCACTGGCCGGAAGGCGGGATGCTCTAGACCCGCACAGGGGGGCGGAGGACCGCTGCCGAGTGCGCGCTGCACCGAGGCTGCTGCTGCCCCATGATGCCCCCATGAGAACCAAGGCACCCCTGCTGCTCGCGACAGCCCTGTTGCTCTCGGGATGCGGTCGAGCCTCGGACACGTCGGCGCACGATGCCGAGTGGGAGGCGCAGCAGGAGCGAACGCGGAAGCAACTCGACGACTGAGCCCGGGATTCCCACGAGGGTCTGAGCCTGAAATGAAGTGAGGCGCGCCTTTTGCGCTGTGGATCGTCAACCACGATCGAACCACGGCACATCGGGAACACGCCTCATGGGTGAACTTACCACACTGCGCCCCTC
>JAEUHO010000476.1 GCA_016795345.1 Planctomycetia bacterium
CGACGTCGCGGCGCCGGGCCGCGGCGTCTCGGCGGCCCCGGGCTTCGCGCTCTCGCGGGCCCGCGTCGGGTCGCGCGCGGCGTCCGCGTCGGGGGACGCGGGCTCGTCGCCCGCCGGGCGCTCGTGGTCGAGGAACTCGGCCGCGTCGCGACGCACGGCGGTCAACGCGGCGTATGCCTCGGGCGTCAGCTCGGCGACGAACGAACCGAGCACGCGGTCGGCGGCCTCGCCGTCGCGCGCCACGGCCTCGGGGCCCCCGCGCGCGCCCCCGGGGACGCCGGGCAGGGCGAGCAGCGCCAGCTGCGCGCGTGCTTCGTCCACCGACGACGCGCGCACGATCACGACCGCGTCGACCCCTTCGGCGGCGCGAGCCCATGCGGCGCGGCGCGACGTCGCGTCGGACGCCTCGGGCCCGCGCTCCTCGGGCCCACGCGCCTCCGGCACGGGCGCTCCGGGCGGCGCGTCGGCCGCGTCCGCGGTCCTCGACGGCGGCCGTGCGCCGTACGCACCACCGGACGCGGTGACCCCCTCGCCCGCGTCCGGAGGCGGGGCGTTGGGGGTGTTCGGGGCATCGTCGGTCGGCGCCGGGGCGGGCGGCGTCACAGGTGCCGGAGGCAACGGCGCCGGAGGCAACGGCGCCCCGGGAACGTCGCTCGGTCGGCGCAGGCCCTCGGGGACCGCGCCGCCCGGCGCGCGGAAGCGCGGGGCCGCCGTGTTCCCGCCGGCACCCGCCCCCGCGCCACCGGTGACGGGCGCGGACCCGCGCGGCGTGCCGGGTTTCTCCGCCGGCGAAACGTCGGGCCCGGCCGGGGCGCCGCCGGGCGGCGCGGCACCCGCGGATGCGTCGCCGTCGGCCCCCGCCCACGCCGTGACGTCGTGGGCCCCGGCCGACGCGTCCTTCGCGTCGGTCCCGGCGCGCGCGCCGAGCTTCCGCTTCGGCGCGGCGGCGTCGAGGTCGGAGGCCTCCGCGGGCGCCTGGCGCGCGGACTCCGCCGGCGGGAGCGCGCGATCGGTCCGGAGCGCGGCGTACAACCCCGCGCCGACGACCAGGCCGACGCCCGCCGCGAGCGGCACGGCGAATCGGGAGAGCGCGAACACGCGGCCCCCCCCTTCCGTGCGGGGAGCCGTCGCCGCGCGGGGCGCCGACGACGCGGGCGCGTCGCTCGACTCGGGCCGCGCGGCGGGGCCCGTCGGCGCGGCGATCGACGGGGGCGCCGCCGGGACGCTCGGGTCCGCGACCGGCGGCGCGGCCGCGGCGCCGTTGCGCGGGGCCGCGGCGACGGGCCGCCCCGCGGCGCGATCGGCCGCGACGGGCGGCAGGCCCGCGCGGGCGCGCACGCGCGCGAGGAAGTCCGCCGGCACGGCGACGGGCACGGGCATCGCCGCGAGCGCGGCGCGCATCCGCAGCAGCTCCGCGTGCGCGGCGGCGAGCGCCGGTTCGTCGGCGAGGCGGCGGCGCAGGTCCTCGGCGGCGGCCGGCGTGAGGCGGTCGTCCACGAGGTCGTTCAGGAGGGCCACGTCGTGCGGATGGGTCATCGGGCACCCTCCCGCGACTCGGCCGCGGACGCGTCCTCGCCCGCGCGCGGCGCGCCCGACCCGGACGCGCGCGCCCCCGGCTCGGACGCGACCGCGCCCCCGAGCGTCGGGGCGAGGCGCCGGTGGAGGTCGCTGCGCGCGCGATGCAGGCGGCTGCGCACGGTGCCGATCGGGACCTCGAGCACCTCGGCGATGTCGTCGTACGACAGGTGCTCGGCATCGCGCAGCAGCAGCACCTCCCGCGCCTCGTCGTCGAGCTCCGTCAGCGCCACCGCGAGCGCCGCCTCGACCTCGTGTGCGCGCGCCCCTTCGTACGGCGTCGGCCCGGACGCCGGCAACGTCGCCACGAGCGCGACGTCCGCGCCGTCGGCGTCGCCGCGCCCGAGATCACGGCCCGTGGCGTCCAGGGAGAGGAGGTGTTGGTGTTTCACGGTGCGGCGGCGGCGGAGCTCGTTCCGGCACTGGTTGATCGCGATCCGGGTGAGCCAGGTCGAGAACCGCGCGTCCCCGGCGAACCGCGGGAGCCCGCGCCACGCCTTGACGAAGGCCTCCTGCGCGGCGTCGAGCGCCGCGTCGGCGTCCCCGAGGATCCGGCCACAGAGCCGCACGACGCGGGCTTCGTGGCGACGGACGAGGTCGTCGAACGCGGCGCCCGACCCGCGCCGGACGGCCTCGACGAGTTCGAGGTCGGGATCGGCGGATGCGGGGGAGAGCGGCGGTTGCGAAGGCATTGGACCCGGCTTCGGCGTGGAGGTTCCCGGCGGGCCGCCCCCCGGGGCCGCGCGGCCCGCGTTCGATCGGGGGAGAGGGTCGGTCCCCAGGGTAGTACGCGCCGACGGGGCCGTCGTTCGGCAAATTTCACGTCCGAATGCGCGCGCACCGGCGCGGTCCGAGCCGCGACGGCCCCCGCCGTGGGGCCCGTCCGCGCGCGCCCCTCCCGTGGCCGCGAACGGGGCCCAGGGACCGCGAGGCCCGGCGCGACGCAGGGCCCCCGACCCCGCGCGACCCACCTCGCCGGGGCGCGGCCGGGCGCGTCCCGTCGCGTCGCGGAGCGGGCCACGCGTCCCCCCGCACACGACCGCCGCCGTGCGACGACGCC
>JAEUHO010000516.1 GCA_016795345.1 Planctomycetia bacterium
GCGCGGTCGTCCCGCCCGCCGGCGTCGCGCCGGGCGCACCGGCCGGAGGGCCGCCCGCGGGCGCGGGCGCCACCGGAGCGCTGTCCTGGGCGAGGAAGATCGGCGCGTACACGTCGGGCACGGGGCATCTCCGAGAGCCACGTATCGTAGGGGGCCGCGGGACCGGCGGAGAGGAAAGGTCGCAGCCCCCGGTTGACCACCCCCCGGGGGCGGCCGACCATGCGCGGATGCGCATCCTGGTGGCCCTCTCCGGCGGGGTGGACAGCGCCGTCGCCGCCGCCCGCCTCGTCCGGGACGGGGCCGACGTCGTCGCGGTGCACTACCGCACCGGGGTCGCCGCCGAGGACCCGGCCGCGCCGGTCCGCGCGCGGTCCTGCTGCGGCGTCGACGACGCCCGCGACGCGCGCGCGGTCGCCGCGCGGCTCGGCGTGCCCTTCTACGTCGTGGACGTGTCCGACGCCTTCCGCCGCGACGTCCTCGACGCGTTCGTCGCCGACTACGCCGCCGGCCGCACGCCGAACCCGTGCATCGCGTGCAACCAGCACGTCAAGTTCGGCCGCATCGAGGACTTCGCGCGCTCCGTCGGCGCCGAGGCCGTGGCCACCGGGCACTACGCGCGCACCGCGCCGCGCCCCGGCGCGACCACCCGCCTCCTGCGCGCCATCGACCCCACGAAGGACCAGTCCTACGTGCTCTACGGCCTCTCCGAGGCCCAGCGCGCCCGCGCGCGTTTTCCCCTCGGCGCGACGACGAAGGCCGCCGTGCGCGACGAGGCGCGCGCCGCGGGGCTCCCGGTCGCCGCGAAGCCCGACAGCCAGGAGCTCTGCTTCGTGCCGTCGGGCGACCACCGCACGGTGCTCTTCCACCTCGACCCGTCGCTGCGACGTCCGGGCCCCGTCGTGGACGCCGCGGGCCGCGAGCTCGCCCGCCACGACGGCGCCGCGGGCTTCACCGTCGGCCAGCGCAAGGGCCTCGGCGTCACGGGCGCGGCGCCCGTCTACGTCACCGAGGTCCGGCCCGCGGACGACCGCGTCGTCGTCGGCCCGCGGGAGGCGCTGCTCCGCCGCGTCGTCCGGACCGCGCCCCTGCACTGGGTGGACGTGTCGCCGGCGGAGGGCCTCGCGCGCGCCCCGTGGCGCGTCGAGGTCCGCATCCGCCACGCCGCGCCGCCGGTCCCCGCGACGCTCGACGTCGCGCCCGACGGCGCCGCGACCGTGACGTTCGACGCGCCGGTCTTCGCGCCCGCCCCCGGGCAGGCCCTCGTCGCCTACGACGGCGACGCCGTCCTCGCGGGCGCGCCGATCGTCGGCTCGTCGGCGGGGGACCCGCCCGCCGGGGGGTGACGGGCGGCCGCGCTCGTCGCGGGGCGCGGCGCGGTGTCGCGCGCGAGCCCGGCGAACCTCGGGATCCGGATCCCCGGCGCGCGGTACGCGAGGCCCGGTGGCCGTTCCGGCGCGGTCCACCGCAGGTCCACCGCAGGTCCACCGCAGGTCCGCTACCGGGCGGCCGGCCGCCGCGCGCGGAGGTGGGGGCCGGGCCCGGGCCGCGGTCGACGTCTCGGCGGGCGACGCGCGTCCGTCGGTCAGACGACGTCCTTGAGGGCCTTGCCCGCGCGGAACCCGACGGTGCGCCGCGCGGCGATCATGATGACGGCCTGCGTCTTCGGGTTGCGCGCCTCGCGCGCGGGGTACTTGCGGACGCGGAACGCGCCGAACCCCTGGATCGAGACCTCGCCGTCGCCCTTGAGGCCCGCGGCGATCGCCGCGGTCACCGCGACGACGGCGCGCTCCGCCTCGGCCTTGCTCGACCCCATCTGGCGCGCCACCGACTCGACCAGGTCCGCCTTGTTCATCGGTTCCTCTCCCGGGGGCGCCCACGCGGCCGCGCGTCGTCCGCGCGGGGGCGGGATGGTAGCGGATGCGTCCGGACGCGCCAACGGTAGACTCCGGCGGTGAACCCGGGCCCCCCCGCGTGCGCTCCCCGGTCGATGACCGTCCTCCGCTCGGTCGTCCTGCTGCTCGTCCTCGGCGCCGCGACCTCCGCGACCGTCTCGCCGCCGGCGGTCGAGGCCGAGCCGCCCCTGCTCGTCGTGGACGTGTCGGACAGCATGAACGGGGCCGCGGACGCGCTCGGGGACGCGACGACCGAGCGGGTCCTCGTCGCGGACGGCGTGCGTATCGCGTGGCCGGGCGAGGCGGGCGTCGCGCTCGCGCGCGGT
>JAEUHO010000524.1 GCA_016795345.1 Planctomycetia bacterium
GGCGCGGCGCGGCGGCGACGTCCGGCGCCGGCGGCGCGACGTCGACGATCCCGAGGCGCCGGCGCCGCGCGTCGGCGAGCACCGCGTGGGTGAGGAACGGGGCGTCGGGCCGCCGCGGGCCCGGCGCCAGGGCGGCGAGCGCGTCCGCGACGTCGCGGGCGCGCAACGGCTTGCCCACCCACGCGTCGAAGCCCGCCTCGCGCGCCTCCGCCGCCTGGTGCGCCCGGGCGGCGGGCGCGACGAGGACGAGGCGCACGCCCGCGGTGGCGGGGTCGGCGCGCAGGCGGCGCGCGAGCGTGAGGCCGTCCTCGTCGGGCAGCCCGAGGTCGATGAGGGCCACGTCGAACGGGCGGCCGCGGGCCGCCGCGTCGAGGAGCGCCGTGCGGGCGGCCGTCGCGTCCGTCGCCTCGGCCGCCGCGGCCCCGAGGGCCGACACGACCTCGACCGCGACCCGGCGCGCGACCGCGACGTCGTCCACCACGAGCACCGACGCGGACGTCGGCGGCCGGGTGACGCGGGTGACCGTGGACGCGCCGCGCGGCATCGGCACGACGGCGCGGAACGTGCTGCCGCGGCCGACCTCGCTCGTCACGTCCACCGCGCCGCCCATCCGCTCGACGAGGAGGCGCGTGATCAGGAGGCCCAGCCCGACGCCGCCGTGCCGGCGCGACGACGACGGGTCGGCCTGCGCGAACCGGCGGAAGAGCGCGGAGAGGCGGTCGCGGGGGATCCCGATGCCGGTGTCCTCGACGCGGAGCTCGATCCCGCGCTCGCCCGACGGCGTCGCGCCGGGCCTCGCGTCGACGAGCACGTGGCCGCGCTCCGTGAACTTCACCGCGTTCCCCGCGAGGTTGAGCACGACCTGCTTCCAGCGCAGCGCGTCGCCGACGAAGGTCGAGGGCGCGTCGGGCGCCCAGCGGAGGACGAGCTCGACCCCCTTCGCCGCGGCCGTCGGCACGAGGAGGTCGAGCACCTCCTCGACGGCCTCGCGGAGGTCGAAGGGCTCGTTGACGAGCTCGAGCTTGCCCGCCTCCATGCGCGACACGTCGAGGATGTCGTTGAGGATCGCGAGGAGCGCCTGGGCCGACGAGCGGATCGTGCGGACCTGCTCGGCGGGCTCCACGGGCAGGCCCGCGTCGAGGAGGAGCTGGCTCGTGCCGAGGACGCCGTTGAGCGGCGTGCGGATCTCGTGGGAGACGGCGGCGATGAAGTCGCTCTTCGCGCGCGCCCCCGCCATGGCGTCGTCGCGGGCCGCGGCGAGCTCGCGGGCCTGCCGCTCGAGGTGCCCGGTGGCGCGTTCGGTGAGCCGCTGCGCGAGGCTGCGGGTGCGGGTCGCCGCCGCGACGACGAGGAAGACGAGCGCGCTGACCACCGCGCCGAGGCCGAGCACGACGAAGCGCAGCGGCGTGTCGCCCCCGTCGGACCAGCCCGGGAGCGCGGACGTCCGCACGGTCCACGTGCGCCCGCCGGGCGTGAGGACGGTCTCGCGGAGGTGCTTGCGGTCGCGGTAGCGCTCGCCGGGGGCGACGTCGGTCGGCGCGGCGAGGTGGCGGTCGCCGTCGTAGAGGAGCGCCGGGTGCGTCGCCGGGCTCGTGTCGAAGACCTCGACGTCGATGCCGGGCGCGACGGTGGAGAGGGCGTCGCCGAGGAACGCCTGCACGTCCACGATGGCGGCGACCCAGCCCACGGCGTCGGGCGCGGGGGCCGCGGCCGGCACCGCGGGCGGGGGGCTCGGCGCGGCGGCCGGCGGCGGCGCGCCGGGGTCCGGGGCCGGGGCCGCGCGGACCGCGCGGTAGAAGACGACCGTCGGGCTCGGCGCGCCCGGCACCGCGGCGGAGATCGTCGTGCGCCCGCGGTCCTCGGCGGCCTCGAGGGCGGAGCGCGACGCGCGCAGGCTGCCGACGTCGAGGCCCAGGAGCTCCTCGTTGCCGGCCATGGGCTCGACGTAGGTCGTCACGAAGAGGTCGTCGGTCGCCGCGGCGTCGGTCCCGGGCGAGCGGACGGCGAACCCGGGCGCGCCGTCGGCGCGCGCGCGGGCGACGAACGCCGCGAGCTCGGCGCGCGGGACGCGCTGCAGGTAGGCCACCGCGCGCACGCCCGGCTGCGTCTCCGTGGGGCGCTGGTTCTCGACGAACGCGCGGAACTCCGCGCGGTGGACGTGGTCGCTCGCCGTGAAGAGCCCGGAGACCGCGCGCAGGTCCGACGACTGCCGCTGGATGCGCGACTGGATGCGCCCCTCGGCGGCGAGGGCCGCCGCCTCGAAGCGGCTCCGCTCGCGGGCCTCCTCGGCCGACGTCACGGCGACGAACGCGAACCCGCTCGCGAGGAGGGTCGCGGCGGCCAGGAGGCCGGCCGCGAACCGGGCGCGCCGCCGCTCGCCGGCGCGGGCGAACGGGGAGCGTTGACGGGTCGTCGGCACCGCGCGGGCCTCGCGTCCGGGGAACGCGTCAGCCTACCGTCCCGCCGACCCGCGCGGGCCCGCGCGCCCGGGCGGGCCTCGACGGCGGGGCGTCGGGGCCGGGCCCCGCGCCCCGCCCGTGGGCGGCTCAGACCTTCGCGGCGGCCGGACGGCCCCTCGCGATGCGCTCCTCGGCCAGCAGGTTGCTCGCCCGGTTCGTGCTCACGTTCTTCTCGCGCGCCATGCGGAAGACCGTCCGGAGCGCGTTGTAGATGTTCTCCACCTTCTTGCGCGAGCGGGCCTCGTCATAGCCCTCCTTCTCGACCTCGATGGAGACGTTGATGATGCCGCCCGCGTTGATGACGTAGTCGGGGGCGTAGAGGATGCCCATCTCGCGCAGGCGGTCGCCGTGCTCCTCGCGGAGGAGCACGTTGTTCGCCGCGCCGGCGATGATCTTCGTCTTGAGGCGCTTGAGTGTGTCGTCGTTGATCACGGCGCCGAGCGCGTTCGGCGAGAAGACGTCGCACGCCACGTCGTAGATCGCCTCGGGGGCGACCACGGTGGCGCCGAGGCGCGTGGCGGCCTCCTTCGCGCGCTCGGGGGAGAGGTCGGTGACGACGAGGCGGGCGCCGGCCTTGGCGAGGTGCTCGGCGAGGAACCCGCCGACGTGGCCGAGGCCCTGCATCGCGACGGTCCGGCCGGTGAACTCGCCGCTGCCGTAGACCTCCTCGAGGCACGCCTTGATGCCGCGGAAGACGCCGAGCGCGGTCCAGGGCGACGGGTCGCCCGACGAGCCGATCTCGCGCGGCAGCCCGGTGGCCCAGCGCGTCTCCTTGCGGACGAGGACGAGGTCCTCCACGGACGTGCCGACGTCCTCGGCGGTGATGTACTTGCCGCCGAAGGCGTCCACGAACTTGCCCATGGCGCGGAAGAGGGCCTCGGACTTGTCGGTCTTGGGGTTGCCGAGGATGACGCTCTTGCCGCCGCCGAGGCCGGTGTCGGCCACGGCGGACTTGTAGGTCATGCCCCGGGCGAGGCGGAGCACGTCGAACTGCGCCTCGTCCCACGAGCGGTACGGCCACATGCGCAGGCCGCCCAGCGCGGGCCCGAGCGCCGTGCTGTGGACCGCGATCATGGCGCGCAGGCCCGAGGCGGGGTCCTCGCAGCGCGCGACGCGCTCGTAGCCGGGGACGGCGATGTCGGTGATCTTCATCGGGGGGTTCCAGCGCGGGGAGGCGTTCCGTCGGCGGCGCCGCGCGCGGCCGCCGGGAGCGGGGGTCAAGGTAGCGGCGGCGTCCGTCCGGGGGGAGGAATCGCACCGGCCCCCGCCGCCCCCCGGGAGCCGCCGGTCGGGGACCTCCGCGGTCCGCGCCGGGCGGCCGGCCGGGCGGGCCGCCCTACCGCGGCGCGACCCGCAGGCGGACGTCCACCGCCTCGACGCCGTCCGGGCGGGCGAACACCGGGTTCATCTCGACCTCGGCGATCTCCGGGTGGTCGTTCACGAGGGCGGAGAGCCGCAGGAGCGCGTCCACGACCTTGTCGAGGTCCACGGGGGTGCCGCCGCGGACGCCCTTGAGGATCGGGTACGCGCGCAGCCGCTCGAGGAGCCGGCGGGCGGTGACCGGGGTGGCGGGCACGAGGCCGAACCGGATGTCCCGGAGCACCTCGACGTGGATGCCGCCGAGGCCCACCGCGAGCAGCGGGCCGAAGACCGGGTCGGTGCGCACGCCCATCACCAGCTCGGTCCCGGGCGTGGCCATCCGCTGGACGAGGAACTGCCACGGGCGGTCGGGCGACGCGGCCTTCGCGACGGCGGCCAGGCGCTCGGCGGCCGTCCGGACCGCCGTCGGGCCCTCGAGCCCGAGCACCACCGCGCCGAGGTCGCTCTTGTGGAGGAACGCCGGCCCGTCGAGCTTCAGCGCCACGCGGCCCGCGATCTGGCCGGCCATGGCGACGACCTCGTCGACGCTGTCCACGGCGGCCAGCGGGGCGATGCGGATCCCGTAGGCCGACAGCACGCGGAACGCGTCGAGCGCCGGCAGCCAGCCCCCGCCGCGCGCGACCGCGGCCGACAACACGGCGTCGGCCGCGGCGCGGTCGGCCTCGACGTGCACGGGCTCGCCGAGGTCGTCGTCGCGCAGCGTGCGGACGCGGAGGAGGTTCCACATCGCGCGCACCGCGTCCTCGGGGTAGTCGTAGAGCGGGAACCACGCCGAGTCGAGGCGCTTGATCTCGTCGAGCACCGCGACGCGCGCCATCATGCAGCCGAGCACCGGCTTCGACGTGCCCCGGCTCGCCTCGAAGATCGCGCGCGCGACGCCGACGGGGTCGAGGGTGATCGGCGGCACGAAGATCGTGAGCACCATGTCGACGCCCGGGTCCGCGAGGACCAGCGGCATGGCGGCGGCGTACTCCCGCGCGCCCGCGCCGGCCACCATGTCGACCGGGTTCGCGACCGACGCCTCGGGGACGAGCAGCTTGCGCAGCGCGTCCTTCGTGGCGTCGGAGAGCGTCGCGAGCTTGAGCCCCTTGCTCACGAGGAAGTCGGTCGCGAGGATGGCGGGCCCGCCCGCGTTCGTCACGATGGCCACGCGCCCGCCCGCCGGCAGCGGCTGCGAGACGAGGGCCTGCGCGACGTCGAACATCTCGGCGACCGAGTCCACGCGCAGCGTGCCCGTCTCCTCGAGCAGCGCGTCGGCCGCGACGTCGGGCCCCGCGAGCGCGCCGGTGTGCGAGGCCGCGGCCTTGCCGCCCTCGGCGGTCCGCCCGGCCTTCACGCACACGAGCGGCTTCTTGCGCGTGAACCGGCGCGCCGTCGGGATGAAGTTGCGCGGGTTGCCGAACGACTCGAGGTACATGAGCACGAGCTTCGTCTCGGGGTCGTCGTTCCAGTACGAGACGAGGTCGTTGCCCGACACGTCGGCCTTGTTGCCGAGGCTCGCGAACATGCGGATGCCGAGGCCGCGGTCCTCCGCGTGGTCGAGGATCGTCACGCCCATGGCGCCGGACTGCGACAGGAAGCCGATCCCGCCCGGCCGCGGGAACGTGCGCGCGAACGTCGCGTTGAGCTTCACCCCGACGTCGGTGGTGAGCAGGCCCATGCAGTTCGGGCCGATGAGCCGGATGCCCGCGCCGCGGCACAGCGCCGCCAGCTCCCGCTCGCGCGCCGCGCCCTCCTCGCCCGTCTCGCGGAACCCCGCGCTGATGACGCAGATGCCGCGCACGCCCTTCTCGATGCACGCGCGCACGACGTCGAGCACGCCCTTGCCGGGCACGCACACGATGGCGAGGTCCACGGCGTCCGGGATGGCCCGCACGTCGGGGTAGCAGCGGATCGAGTGGACGACCTTGGCGCCCGGGTTCACCGGGTAGACGGCGCCGGTGAAGCCGTTGCTCACGATGTTCCAGAGCACCGTGTTGCCGATGGTGCCCGGCGTGCGGCTCGCGCCGATCACGGCGATGGCGCGGGGGCGGAAGAGGGCGTCGAGGCCGGTGGGGGTGGCGTCCATCCCGCCGTCGTACGCGGCGCCCGGCGCCCGCCCAAGGACCGGACGCCGTCCTCTCCGCCCGCGACCGATCCTTGCGCCGCCGCCGGTGGACGCTAGCCCGGTCCATCCACGAGGGATGAGCCGCGACAGGGGCTGACCGATGCCCATCGGCCGGTGGGGGCCGATGGATGCGACCCGGGCGCGGCGCGGAGGCGAGGAGAGCGTGTTCTCGCACCACGCCGACGAGCCTCCGCGACGTGGCGCACGCATTCGTGCCCGCCGGTGGCCCTGCGATACGCCCGGGTCGCAGCCGCGGCCCCCACCTCGTCCCCTCGTGCATGGGCCGGGCTGGGGGTCCGGGTTCCTGGTTCGGGACGGGTCCCCGCGGTCCCGGGGCCCGGGGTCGCGTCCGGCCGGGGCCGGCGCCCCGGCGAACCGCGGCTAGCCGCGGCGGCGGAAGGACTTCTTCTTCGCGGGGCCGCGCGCGGCCCGCTCGGCCAGGAGCTCGACGGCCTGCTCGAGCGTGAGGGCGTCGGGCGCCGTGCCCTTGGGCAGCGTCGCGTTCGTGGTCCCGTCGGAGACGTAGGGCCCGTAGCGGCCGTCGAGCACGCGCACGGGCGCGTCGCCCTTCGGGTGCTTGCCGAGGTCCTTCAGCACCTTCGCCGCGGCCCGCGCGCCGCCGCCGCGGCCGGTCTTCGGCTGCGCGAACACGGCGAGGGCGCGCTCGAGGGTGATCGTCGTCGGGCGCTCGTCGGACGGGATGCTGCGCGTCTCCGTGCCCCACCGGAGGTAGGGGCCGAAGCGGCCGTTGGCGGCCACGATCGGCGACGGCGCCGTGCCCTCGGGGGAGCCGGGCGGGACCGCCGAGCCGACCTCGCGGGGCAGCGACAGCACCGACAGCGCCTCCGCGAGCGTCACCGTCTCGGGCGTCATGCCCTTCAGCAGCGACGCCATCTTGGGCTTCGCCTTCTTGCCCTTGGCGGGCTTCTTGCCGCCGGCGCGCTCCGCGTCCTCCTGCGTGCCGAGCTGCACGTAGGGGCCGAAGCGGCCGACCTTCACGAAGACCTCGAGGCCCGTCGCGGGGTCGGTCCCGATGGAGCGCGGGCCCTCGGAGCCCTTCGTGAGCAGCTCCTCGGCGCGTTCGGGGGTGAGCTCGTCGGGCGCGAGGTCGTCGGGCAGCGACGCGCGCTGGTCGCCGTCCACGCGCGAGAGGAAGGGGCCGAAGCGGCCGACGCGGACCTCGATCTTCCCGTTGGCCGACGCCAGCTCGAGCACGCGGCAGACGTCCTGCGGGCGGGCCGACGCGTCGGCCGCCTCGAGCTGGCCCTTGAGGCCGGGCTTGCCGTTGCCCGCGTAGAACGAGCGGAGGTAGGCCACGCGCGTGCTCGAGCCGTTGCTGATCTCGTCGAGCTCGTCCTCCATCTTGGCCGTGAACGCGTAGTCCACGAGCGTGTGGAGGTGCCCGTCGAGCAGCCGGATCACCGCGAACGCGGTCCAGGTGGGCACGAGCGCGGTGCCCTTCTTGAAGCAGTAGTCGCGCTCGAGGATCGTCTCGATGATCGCGGCGTAGGTGCTCGGGCGGCCGATGCCGCGGGCCTCGAGCTCCTTGATGAGCCCGGCCTCGGTCAGCCGCGCGGGCGGCTGCGTCTCGTGGCCCGCCGCGTCGAGGCGCTCGACGCCGAGGGCCTGCCCGGGCGTCATGGGCGGGAGCACCCGCTCGCTCTCGCGCGCGGCCGCCTCGGCGTCCTCGGCGTCGTCCTCGACGTAGGCGAGGCGGAAGCCCGGGACCTCGATCGTCTTGCCGCCGGTCTGGAACGTGGCGTCGTCGATCGCCACCAGCACGCTCGTGCGGTCGCCGCGCGCGTCCACCATCTGCGAGGCCACGGTGCGGCGCCAGACCAGCTCGTACACGCGCCGCTCGTCCTCGCCCATCTCGCCGGGGAGGTCGCGCGGGGCCAGGAACGCCGCGCCCGCGGGGCGGATCGCCTCGTGGGCCTCCTGCGCGTTCTTCACCTTGGTCGCGTAGACGCGGGCCTCGGGCGACAGGTTCTCCTTGCCGTACTCGCGGGCGATCAGGCTCCGCGCGGCCGCCAGCGCCTCGTTCGACAGCGTGGTCGAGTCGGTGCGCATGTAGGTGATGAAGCCGTTCTCGTAGAGGCGCTGCGCGGCGCGCATGGTCCGCTGGGCGGCGAACCGGAGCTTGCGGGCGGCCTCCTGCTGCAGCGTGCTCGTCGTGAACGGCGGCGACGGCCGCTCGTTGTAGGGCTTCTTCTCGACCGAGACGACCTTCGCGGGCTTCCCGGCGAGCCGCGCCACGAGGGCCCGCGCGTCCTTCTCGAGCAGGTGCGCCACGTTGCCGACGGCCTTCTCCTCGAGGCGGCCCGTGGCCGCGTCGAAGTCCTTGCCGCCCGCGACGCGCTTGCCGCCGAGGGTCACGAGCGTCGCGTCGAACGCGCCGCCCGGGGCGCGGAAGCCGCCCTCGACGTCCCAGTACGCGGCGCGGCGGAACGCGATCCGCTCGAGCTCGCGGTCCACGATGAGGCGCACGGCCACGCTCTGCACGCGGCCCGCCGACAGGCGCGGCTTGATCTTGCGCCACAGCAGCGGCGACACCGAGTAGCCGTACAGGCGGTCGACGAGCCGCCGGGCCTCCTGGGCCTCGACGAGGTTGGCGTCGATCTCGCGCGGGTGCGCGAGGGCCTCGTGGATCGCCTCCTTCGTGATCTCGTGGAACACGAGGCGCTTGATCGGGACCTTCGGCTTCAGCTCGTCGACGAGGTGCCACGAGATGGACTCGCCCTCGCGGTCCTCGTCGGTGGCGAGGTAGAGCATGCCGGCCTGCTTGAGCAGGGCGCGCAGCTTCTTGATCTGCTCCCGCTTCTGCCGGGGGACGACGTAGAGCGGCTTGAAGTCGTGCTCGATGTCGATCCCGAGCCGCGACCACGCCTCGGCCCGGACGCTCTCGGGGATCTCGGCCGCGCTGCTCGGCAGGTCGCGGACGTGGCCGATGCTGGCCTCGATCAGGTACCCGCTCCCCAGGAACTTGCCGATCGTCTTCGCCTTGGCGGGCGACTCGACGATCACGAGGGGCTTCTTGTCGGACGTCTTGGCCATGGGCTGGGGGGGCACCGGCCCCCCGGGGGAGGCGGAAGTCGCGGGACGGTGTAGGCGCTATCGGAGGGGATCGGTCAACATTTCACCCGAGCCCGGGGATTTCCGGCCCCCCCGGCGAGCGGGCCTCGCGTTGTCACGCTTCGTTACATCTTCATCGGAGTTTCATCACCACCCGGGCAGTCGGTCTAGGGACTTTAGTCCCGTGTCGCGTGCAACTTCCGTGACGCAGCAAGCCTTCGTCCGACGTCTTACTCGTGGTCGAGGCTCGGGTGACCACGGAGGACCGCCATGGGAATGCGGCAGATCGCTTCGCCGGCTCGATTGCGGGGGATCGTCGGGGGGTGCGTGATCGGGTTCGCGCTCGTCGGGAGCGCGGGGGGGAATGGGTCCGCGGCCTACGCGGGCGACACGCCCCCCGCGGCCCCGGCGGCCCCCGCGGACGCCACCGTCACGGACGCGGCCGCGCTCGACGCGCAGCTGCGCCAGCACGTGAAGGACAAGGCATTCGACGCGGTCCGGGCCGACGTCGTGGCCATCGGCAAGGCCTACGGGACGGTCGACGCGAAGGGGCAGAAGCTGCTCGGCGCCGCGCTCTCCTTCGCGGCGAAGTCGGTGCAGGAGGACCCGGTCCGCAAGGCGGTCATCGAGGCCGTCGGCGAGACGAAGGACAAGGCGCTCTCCGGCGTCCTCCGCCCGTTCCTCGCGCAGCCGGACAAGAAGGTGTGCCCCCCGCTGCTCAAGCCCGCGCTCGAGGCCGCCGGCAAGCTCGCCGACGAGGAGCTCGTGGCCCCGCTGATGATGATCGTCAAGGACTCCAAGCACACCGAGGCGGCGGCGCTCGCGCTGCGGGCGTTCGCCGGGTACGGCGCCTCCAAGAAGGCGCGCAACGGCATCATCCGCGACCTGATCGGGACGGTCGCGAAGGACCAGCCCGGCGTCGGCAAGCGCTGGGAGAAGGACGGCGACAGCGGCCCGTACGAGACCGCCCGCACGCGCACCGGCGAGGAGACGCAGACGCGCTACCAGGCGCTCTCCGCGGCCCTCGTGCCCACGCTCAACGCCATGACCGGTCAGAACTGCGGGTCGGCCGAGGACTGGTTCGCGCTGTTCGACCGTTACAAGAGCACCCCGGGGGACCTGTTCGCGAAGTGACCCCGGCGACTCGCACGGGCGACACCCCGTGGCCGCGCGGACACGCCCGCGCGGCCACGGTCCCGGGCAGTCGTCCCGACGGCGCCCCGAGGGCCGACGTCCCGTCCCCCCGCGGCTGCCGCCCGGGTACAACCTTCCGGCCATGAACCGCGCCTCCCTCGCCGTCGCGACCCTCCTCTCCCTCCCCTTCGCCTTCGCCGCGCACGCCGCCGCCGCGGACGCGCCCGCCGGCGCCTCCGAGCGCGCGGCCGCGTCCGCCAAGGTGCGCGCGTCGATCCCGGCGCCGCTCGAGCCCGAGGAGGGCAAGCCCGGCCTCGGTTTCGCCTTCGAGGGCGACCTCGTCGTCGCCGGCGAGAACTCGGGCAGCGTCACCGTCAACGTGGACGTCGGCAGCTTCCGCGACCAGCCCGTGTGGCTCGTCACCGAGACCGTCGTCGAGGACTGGGCGGGCACCAAGCAGACGACGGAGGCCTCGTACTGGCTCGCGCAGAACCTCGCCCTGGTGAAGGGCGAGTGGCAGCGCACGTCGCCGAGCCGCTTCTCGCGCCTCGAGTTCGTCCGCAAGGGCGACGCGTTCACCGTGACCCGCGAGGACGGCGACCCGACGAAGGAGATGCCGCCGCCGGAGACGCGCAGCCTGCCCGCGCCGGCCGACGCCACGTTCGGGCGCGGCGCGCTCCTCCTCTTCCTCCGCTACGCGCCCGCCGCCACGACCACCTACGAGCTGCCCCTCGTCGGCCTCGACGGCCTCATGCCCGGCATCGACGAGCACGAGCCCGCGGTCGACCCCGCGCCGCTCGCGATCGAGGTCCGCGGCCCCGCGAAGTGGGGCGAGGCCCCCGACGTCGTGGACTCGTGGATGGTCGTCACGCGCCACGGCGGCCGCGTGAGCGAGCTCCACCTCCAGCCCAAGGGCCACGGCCTCATCGCCATCGAGCAGCGCCGGCCCACCGGCATCCGCGTCGTGCCGAAGGGCAAGGGCGGCGCCCGCGCCGTCTACGAGGACGACCAGCCCTCGACCACGTGGAAGGCCTGCTTCCTCAAGTTCGGCCACGGCTACCACATGGCCGTCGAGAAGTGGATCGACGGGGCCATCGACTGGGACAAGGTGTTCGAGCACGACGTCTCGACGGGCAGCGTCTCGAAGGACTGGAAGGTCGCGGACCTCCGCAAGGCCTACGTGGACGAGTTCCTCGCCCGCAGCAAGCACCGCCCGCGCGCCGAGGCCGACGCGCTCCTGCGCATGACGCTCGCGACCGGCGAGCAGAAGACGCTGCCCGACGGCACGGTGGTCCTCGCGACGCACCCCGAGTTCGGCGGCAACATCTTCCACTTCCGCGCCACGGACGGCGTGTGGAAGATCGTGCGGATCGACCAGTGAGGGGCGGGGCCGTCGCGCGCGCCGCCGCCGCGCTCCTCGTCGCCGCGGGGGCCCTCGCCCCGGCCGCGATCGCCGCGCCGGACCGCGTCGCGGTCCCGCCGCCGGGCTCCGACCCCGCGCGCTGGACGTCCGTCGGCTACCCGAAGTCGTGGTCGCCGTCGGACCCCGCGACGACCTACGACCCGCGCGTCGCCCGCCCGGCGCCCGGGCCGGTCGCGGGCACGGTGACCGTCGCGCCGTCCGGCGCCCCGTGGACCGCGGTCGCGCCCCCGGGACCGCGAGGCCCGGTGGCCGCCGAGGTCGCGCCCTGCGACCCGTGCGCGCCGGCCTTCCCCCGCTTCGCGGCCTTCGGCTCGTACGGCCGGCCGAGCGTGTCGGGCACCATGCTCATCACGCGCGGCGGCGAGCCCGGCTCGGGCAGCGAGATCGACGTCGACGACACCCTGGGCCTCGACGACGGCGACGTGTTCGAGGTGGGGGTGGCGTGGGCCCCGTTCGCGCGCCACCGCGTGTTCGTCGCGTACGAGCGGTTCGCGTTCGACGCCGAGCAGGTCCTCCCCGAGTCGGTGATCTTCCGCGACGTCATGTTCGACGCGGGCGACCGCGTGGCCTCGTCGCTCGAGCTCGACATCGTGAAGGCCGGGTACGAGGCGCTGCTCGCGGGCACGCCGACGTCGTCGCTGCGCGCCGGGATCGCCGGCTGGGTCTGGCGCTACCAGGGCTCGCTCGAGAACCTCGACGGCCCCGAGGACCAGTCGCGCTCGTTCACGCACGTCCTGCCCGTCGCGCACCTCGCGGGCGAGGCCGCGTTCGGCGTCCTGCACGTCGTCGGCCGCGCGGCCGGCGGCTGGATCGGCCCCGACCGCTACGCGATCGACCTCTCGGGCGGCGTCGGCGTGCGCCTGTGGGACCGCGTGTCGCTCGACCTCGGCTGGCGCTGGACGCGGTTCGTCTTCGACGAGACCACGAACGAGGGCGACCTCGTCTTCTCCGGCCCGTACATCGGGCTCGCCGTCGACTTCTGACCGGCGCCGTCGCCGCCCGGGCCCGCGCGCGCGACGGCGGGCGGGCCTCGCGTGCGCGCGGGTCGCCGTCCGCGGCGGGTCCCGCACCGGCCGCGGGGCGCCGTCGCCGCCCGGGCCCGCCGGGTACCCTCCGACGGCCCGCGCCGCGGGCCCGGGAGGCTCGACCATGGCCGACGCGGACTGGGTGGACGTGGGCGAGGAGGCCGCGCCGCGCGCCCGCCCGCTGACGGAGGTCGCCGCGCGGGGCGCGCGGATCGTGATCACGTCCGCCGAGGGGCGGCTCGGCGCGATCCACGGCGCGTGCAACCACGTGGGCGGGCCCCTCGGCGCGGGGCGGCTCGACGGCGCGTACGTCGTCTGCCCGTGGCACGGGTGGAAGTTCCACGCGACGACGGGCGTCGGCGAGCCCGGCTACGAGGCCGACGCGGTGCCCGCGTACCCCGTGAGGGTCGAGGCGGGCCGCGTCCTCGTCGACCTCGCGGGCGCGACGCCGCGGCGGCGCGCGCCGCACCCGCGCCACCCGCTCGCGCGGCCCGTCGAGCGCGCGCCGGGCCCCGTGCGCGTCGTCGGCGTGAGCACGACGAACATGAGCCGGCGCGTGCCGCGGTTCAGCACCTCGGAGGCGCTCCTCGAGACGGCGCTCGAGCACGCCCGCGCCGCGCTCGGGGCCGAGACGCAGCTGATCCGGCTGCGGGACCTCTCGTTCAAGGCGTGCGAGGGCTACTACAGCACCGCCGCCGCCGCGTGCACGTGGCCGTGCACCATCACGCAGTTCGACCCGAAGGACCAGCTCGACCGCGTGTACGAGGCGTTCGTGCACTGGGCCGACGTGATCCTGGTCGCGACGCCGATCCGCTGGGGCGCGCCGAGCAGCCTGTACGCGCGCATGGCCGAGCGCATGAACTGCGTCCAGAACCAGGAGACCGTCGCGGGCAAGGTGCTCATGCGGCGCAAGGTCGCGGGGTTCGTGGTGACGGGCGGCCAGGACAACGTGCTCGCGGTGGCGGGCCAGATGATGGCGTTCTTCGGCGAGCTCGGCTGCCAGCTGCCCGCGTTCCCGTTCGTCGCGCACTCGCGCGGCTGGAGCGCCGAGGACATGGAGAACAACGTCCGCGAGGTGCGCGCGTCCGAGGCGCTGCGCGACGGCGCGCGGGCGCTCGTCGACCGCGCGGTGACGCTCGCGCGCGCCCTGCTCGCGGCGGACGAGGTCGCCCCGTTCGCGCCCGGCGGCCGC
Organism: Planctomycetia bacterium; assembly: GCA_016795345.1. Lineage (GTDB taxonomy): Bacteria > Planctomycetota > PLA2 > PLA2 > JAEUHO01 > JAEUHO01. The sequence goes on from JAEUHO010000524.1 coordinate 13,793, forward strand.
AAGGGCAACGCGGCCGACGGGCCCGCGACCTGACCCGGGCGCGCGCCCCCGCGCCGGCCGCCGGGCCTCGCGGTCCCGGGAGAGCGACCGCGCGGGGACGCGGGGGTCAGCGGTCCGTCGCGGCCGCCGGCGGCGGCGCCGCGCGCGCGGCGATGCGCCGCTCGACCCACGCGGCCTCGTCGTCGAGGCCCTCGCGGCGGTACCACGCGAGGAGCGCGCGGTACCGCGCGTCGACGTCGAGGCCCGTGGCGTGGACGACCTTGCGGAGGCACGCGGGGCAGAGGTGCATCGGCGTCGCGTCCATCTCGGCGACGTGGTTGCAGCCGTTGAGGAGGCAGCGCCGCTCGACGCAGTGCTCGAGGCCGAACATGTGCCCGACCTCGTGCGAGACGACCTTCAGGCACCGGCGTTTCACGAGGAGGGCCTCGGCCGCGTCGCGCCGCGCCGGGTCGGGGGGCCAGGGGAACCGCGGGTCCATCCGCGCGAACGAGAACACGCCGACGCCCTCGACCAGGGCGGCCTCGCCGAACACGAAGTTCCACGACGGCGAGGGATAGAGGTCGCGCGTCGTGAGCGCGAGGACGCAGTAGTCCGTGGACGCGACCTCGCCCGGCAGCCACCGGAGCACGTCGGTCGTGAGCACCTGGGTGCGGTTCGTCGACGGGTTGACGCGGGTCGTGAAGGTCGCCGGCGCGGTCGCGGCGCCGGGTTCGCTCGGCAGGCCGTAGAACGCCGCGAGGTAGGCGGTGATCGTCGGGACGTCGGCGCCGGCCGCGGCGAGGTCGTCGAGCGGGAGGACGCGCAGGGTCCGGCGCGCCTCGGTCACCTGCCGCCGCGGCGCGACGCGGAACGCCTCGAAGGACTGCCCGTCCTCGGGGTGGACCGCGAGCCAGTCCATGGGGCCGGGCGGCGGCAGCGGCGGGAACGCGGCCGGGTCGTCGCGCTCGACGGCGGGCGTGACCCGCGGCTTGCGGCGCGACCCGGCGTGGGACACGCGAGGCCCGGTGGCCGTCGCGAGGTCGGGGGCGTCGTCGTCCGTCGGACGCGCCGTCGCCCGCGGCGGGGTCGCGCGCCCCGGATCCGACGGCGGGACGGTCGCCTCCGACGCCGGCGTCGTGGCGGCGGGCGTCGTGACGGCCGGCGCGCGCGGGCGCTCCGCCGGCCGGGCGGAACGCGACCAGCCCGCGAGCGCCGCGAGCGCGGCGGCGGCTCCGATCGCGAGGGAGGTCCGGAGGGCGTTCGGCATGGGGCGCCACGGAGGGGAACGGCACGGCGCGCCCACGGTTCGACCGGGCCGCCGTGCCCCCCCGGGCCGCTCGCGCTCGCGGCCAGCCGTGACCCCGACCCGCACG
>JAEUHO010000528.1 GCA_016795345.1 Planctomycetia bacterium
GGCGCGGCGCGCGGCGCGAGGGCGCGGCGCCGGGCGGCGCGCCGACCCCGCCGAGCGCACGGCCCGGGTCGGGCGGCTGACCCGGGGCGGAGGCGGTCGTCCTGCTCGAGGGCGTGTGGCGCTCGTACCGCCTGGGCGACCAGACGGTGGACGCGTTGTCCGGCGTCGACCTGCGCATCGACGCCGGCGAGTACGTCGCGATCATGGGCCCGTCGGGCTCCGGCAAGTCCACGCTGCTGAACGTGCTCGGGCTGCTCGACCGCGCCACGCAGGGCCGGTACGTGCTCGGCGGCCGCGACGTGAGCGACCTCGACGACGACGACCTCTCCCTCGAGCGCGGGCGCCGGCTCGGGTTCGTCTTCCAGAGCTACAACCTGATCGCACAGCTCGACGTCGTCGAGAACGTCGAGGTGCCGATGTTCTATGCGGGGGTCGCGGAACGCGAGGCCCGCGCGCGCGCGGAGGCGCTCGCGACGCGGATGGGCCTCGGCGGCCGGTTCCACCACCGTCCCACCGAGCTGTCCGGCGGCCAGCAGCAGCGCGTCGCGATCGCCCGGTCGCTCGCCAACGACCCGCTGGTGCTGCTCGCCGACGAGCCGACGGGCAACCTCGACAGCAAGACGGGCCTCGAGATCCTCGGCCTGCTCGACGAGCTGCACGCCTCGGGCAAGACGCTGGTGGTCGTCACGCACGACCCGTCCGTGGCGGCGCGCGCCGACCGCGTGGTGCACATGCGCGACGGGAAGGTCGAGCGCGTCGCCCACCGGGCCGCCGCGGGGGCCGCGCCGTGATCGCGTACCGGACCCGGCGCCTGCTGCAGCTGGCCGTCAAGAGCGTCTGGTCGCACCGGCTGCGGTCGGTGCTGACCGCGCTCGGCATGGTGTTCGGCGTGGGCTCGGTGGTCGCCATGCTCGCCATCGGCGAGGGGGCGTCCCGCGACGCCCAGCAGCAGTTCCTCCGGCTCGGCAGCCGCAACCTGATCGTCCGCAGCGTGAAGCCCCCCGAGTCGTCGAGCGCGTCGGCCACGCGGTCGTGGGTCGTGGCGTACGGCCTCGAGGTGGACGACGTGGAGGCCGTGCGCGACACGGTCCCCCACCTCGCGCAGGTCGTGGCGCGCCGCGACATCACCATCGACCTGTGGAACGGCTCGCGCAAGGTCACGGGCAGCGTGCTCGGCGTCGAGCCGGCCTATCGCGAGGTGACCAACCTCGCCGTCGAGGCCGGCCGGTTCCTCGAGGACGACGACCTCCGGTCGAAGCGGAACGTGTGCGTCCTCGGGGCGCAGGTCGCCGAGACCCTCTTCCCGGCGTCCGACCCGCTCGCGGGCTCGGTCCGCGTGGGGTCCGACTACTACCTCGTCGTCGGCGTGGTCGGGCGCCGCGGCACCGCGCCCGCGTCCGGCGCGGGGGCCTCGGGCGAGGAGGACACGGCGGTCTTCGTGCCGCTGACGGCGGCCCTCGAGCGGTTCAGCCCGATCATCCAGATCCGCGCCAGCGGCAGCCGCGTGAACGAGCGCGTCGAGATCCACCAGGTGATCGCCGAGGTCGCGACCACCGAGGAGGTGCCGGCGGCGGCGAAGGCGCTGCGCGCGCTGCTCGAGAAGCGCCGCCCCAAGGGCGACTTCCGCGTCACCGTGCCCCTCGAGCTGCTCGAGGAGGCCGCCCGGACGAAGGCGCGGTTCACCATGGTGCTCGGGTTCATCGCCGGCGTGTCGCTGCTCGTCGGCGGCATCGGCATCATGAACATCATGCTCGCGAGCGTGACCGAGCGGACCCGCGAGATCGGCGTCCGGCGCGCGCTCGGGGCCCGCCGCCGCGACGTGATCGTCCAGTTCCTGGCCGAGACGCTGGTGCTGGCGACCCTCGGCGGCTCCATCGGCCTCGGCGTCGGCGTCGGGCTCCCCTACCTGATCGAGCAGGTCTTCGGGATGCCGACGGTCGTGACCCCGGCCTCCCTCGTGATGGCGCTCCTCGTGAGCGCGGCGACGGGCATCGTCTTCGGGCTCTACCCCGCGGCGCGCGCCGCCGACCTCGACCCCGTCGAGGCCCTCCGCCACGCGGGCTGAACCCGCGGCGACGGGGGCCTCGGCCGTCGGCCCCGCGGTCAGCGGGCGAGGCGCCCCAGGAGGACGATGGACTCGGTGGCGCCGTCCGCCGTCGGGCGGGACGTCACCGCCAGCACCGCGAAGCGCCCCTTCGCCAGGTCGTCGTCGGAGAACGCGACGCTCGCCTCGACCGCGGACGTGCCCGACGCGAGCAGCGGCACCGCGACGGTCCGGACCTCCGGACTGTCGATGCGCGGGTTCCCCGTGTCCTGCCCGGTGGAGACCATCCCGAGCGGCCGCCGGAACGACAACGTCAACGACGACCCGTCGGGCCGCGCCCAGCCGAACGCCCCCGACGCCGACAACACCCACCCGGCGCCCTCGACGGCCCGCCCGACGAGCCGGCCCGCCCAGCCGTCGAACGCGGTCGAGGCGAACGGGTCGAGCCCGCCGGACTGCTGCGCGACCTCGACCTCGGCGCCCGCGAACCCGGTCACCGACGTCCCGGCGCGCACCTGCGTCGGGAGGCCCGAGGCGACCGGCACGCGGACCGCCGCGCGCGCCGGGGCGCCGGCGTAGTCCGCCTGCACGGACGGGTCGAGCAGCGCGCCGACGACGCAGCGCCCCGCGGCCACGTCCTCCTCCAGCTGCTTGCCGGGCACGACCACGCAGCGCAGCTCGACCGACGCGGCGGACAGCCGCCGCTCGTCGGCGACGACCTGCGCCCGCAGCCGCTCGACCTGCGCCCGGACGCCCTCGCAGACGAAGAACGCCTGCGCGAACCCCTCCGGCGACGCCGACCCGCGCGCCCCCGTCGCCGCGGCCTGGTACCGCTGGATCGCGTCGTCGGTCCGCGCGGGCCGCGCGTCGCCGTCGAGCGACGCATAGGCCGCGCCCGCGCGCACCACGCCCAGCACGCCCCCCGTGAGCGCGACGTCGGCGGGCGCCGCGGGCGCGGCGTCCACCGCCACCTTCAGCGTCGTGACCCCGTCCGGCCCCTCCCACGTCCACGTCGCCGTCGTCGGCGACCGCGCGTCGAGCACGACCGCCGTCAGCGCGCGCCGCACCGACGCCTGGGGCAGCGTCACCGGGCCGAACGAGTTCGCCTCCGGCACGTTCCGGACCCCCGTCAGGTCCACGGCGAACGGCTCGAGGTGCCGCACGGTGCCGGCGAAGACCTCGAGCACCGTCGCCGTCTCGCCCGGCGACCACCGCAGGTGCAGCTCCTCGCCCTCCGGCAGCGGCGCCACGACCGGCTGCCCCGCCGTCGCCTCCTGCGCGACCTCGATGTCGTAGTCCACGACGAACCGCTTCACGCTCGTCCGGAGCCACGCCGTCGTCCACCGCCGGGGCAGCAACGACGCCGCGCCCGTCGCGACGAGCCGGGCGCTCCCGCCCGCGCGCGGCGCCACCGTGAGCGTCGCGCGGACGCCGAGCCGCGGCGCCATCGCCGCCTCCACGAACCGCACCGCCTCCCGCGCGCGCGTGATCCCCTCCTCGGTGCTCCACACCTCGAGGCTCTCCTCCGTCGCGCGGTCGGTCCACCCCGCCGCCGACGACGCGGGCACGAGGCGCCGCACGAGGTCGCCGAGCACCTCGTGCCCCACCGCGTGCCGGTCGAACGGCGGCCCCTCGAACCCGAGCACCATCGCGTCGTCGCCGTGCCCGCCTTCGCGCCAGGCGTCGGTGAACGCCGCGTCGCTCGGCACCCACAACGACCGCGCCGCGCCGACCACCGGGCCCGCGCGGAACGACGAGAGGTCGATCCGCACCGGCGTCGGCGCGGACGTCTCGGCGTCCTCCGCCCCGGCTCGCGCGCCGCCCGCCACGAGCAACGCCGCCACCCACGCCCACGAACGACGACGGAACGCCATGCGACACCTCCGCGACGACCGGCCGGAGCCGGCAACACCGCCGTACGAGTTCTTCGTCAGATGGACTTCGACCGGCCGCCCGGCGCCGGCGGCGGCGCGGGCGGTCGCGCGACCGGCGGGTCCGCGCGCGGCGGCGCCACCGGCGGGACGGCCGGCGGGGCCGACGCCCCGGGCAAGGGTACGCGAGGCCCGTCCGCCGTCGGCCTCGCC
>JAEUHO010000559.1 GCA_016795345.1 Planctomycetia bacterium
GCTCGCCGCGCTCGGCAAACGCGCGAAACAGGACGGCGTCACGATGCCCGCGACGCTCGCGGCCGACCCCATGTTCGGCGACGACCTGACGACGGACCACCCGCGCGTGTCGACCACGGACGCCGACGGCATCGACGACCACCTGAGCTCCATCCGGCACCATCTCGCCACGCTCGAGGCCGCCGCCACGAAGTCGCACGCGGAGTTCGTTCGCACGACCGCCGGCGCGGCGCGCGACCCGAACCGACGCGCCCCGGGCCCGCCGGAGTCCGCGCCACAGGAGCCCCCCGCCGGCACGCCGGCGGCGGCACGCGAGCGGCTCGGCACGCCGAGCCCGATCCTCCCGCGATCACCGTCGCGACCGGAGCCCGTCGAGCCGGGCCTCTCGGACGCGTGGACGTCACCGCTGCCCGGCATCCTCCGGGAGCAACTCGAAATCGCGGCCGCGATGTCGCTCCCGCTGGACATCCTGTACGTGAACTCGAAGCACGTCCCGACGGAGTTGTGCGTGACGCCGCAGCGCATCCGCCACACCGACGGCGTCGCGTACCTCGACGCCCTCGATGTGCGGAGGGGCTCCGCCTGCACGCTCGCGCTCGACCGGATCACCTCGCTCCGCGCCGCGGCCCGCGCGAAGTGAGCGGCGCGGCCGAGCGCCGCGGTCGGTCTCGGGCCACGCGCGCGCTCGGTTCGACGAACGTCAAGCGACGACCGCCGGATGACGCTCGGGCGCGGGGGACCGCGAGGCCCGCTCGCCGACGTCACGGCGGACCGTCGCGCGGCGCGAGCCGCGTCGACAGGCACGCATTCGCGCGGGCGCCCACAAGGGGCGCCCCTACGGGGTAACGCGCAAAGCACGTTTTGCGTGCGGATTTCGCGACACTCGCCCCGGCCAACGAGGCGCGAGGCCCGGTCGCCGACGTCACGGCGGACCGTCGCGCGTCGCGAACCGCGTCGACAGGCACGCATTTGCGCGGGCGCCCACAAGGGGCGCCCCTACGGGGTTACGCGCCAAGCACGGTTTGCGTGCGGAATTCGCGATCTTCGCCCCGGCCAACGAGGCGCGAGGCCCGGTCGCCGACGTCACGGACCGGCGCCCCGCGCCTCGAGCCAGGCCCGCGGCGCGTCGAGATCGGCGACGGTCCACGCGACCGGCACCCCACGAGCCGACACCTCGCTCGACGCCGGGTCCACCGTCGGGTCCGTCGTCGGGGCCGCCCGCGGCACGCCGCCGTGCAACGACACCGCGGCGCGGCGCGTCACGTCGAGCACGACGCGATCGTCCACCACCCACCGCTCGCCCACCTGTTCGCCGCCGACGGGCCCCACGCCCGGCTCCTCCCGCCACAACTCGGCGACGACGACGACCCCGTCGCCGCGTGCCTGCGCCCGCGCGCGCGGCCGCACCACCACGGGCGCGACGAGCCGGCGCCCGCGCAACACGGCGGTCGCCGTCGCGACGCCGACGGTGACCGGCGTCGCGTCGGCGCCCGGCGGTTCGTAGACCTGCGCCGCCGCCTGCGACGGCGGCAGGCCGCGTTCGCCGTAGCCGGCCCACGTGGTGCGCTCGAGCCCCCAGAGGAGGAACGCGCGCGCCAAGGCGTCTACGTCGTCCCACGAGAGGTCGGCCGACGGGCCCGACGCGCTCGGCGCCGTCTGCACGCCGTCGGGCAGGAGATAGGTGACGCGCCCCGAGCGGCCGTCGGCGACCCGGCGCGCGTTCGCCCGCGCACGCGCGAGCCGGTCGAGCGTCGGGAGTTCCGCGGGACGATCCATCCAGCCGGGCGCGCTCATGCCGCGACTCCGTCGAGGACTCGGTGGCCACGGTCGTCGGCGGCCGACGACGACGCCGCCTCCGCGAGCGCCTCCGACGCCGGCCGCCAGTGCCTCGCCTTCACGAGGCTGGCCACCAGCGCGTCGCGCTTGTGCCGCGCGACGACGACGTCGGTGGTGCCGAGCGAGCGGCGCACGCGACGGCGGCTGCCGTCCGCCGCGACGAGCACGATCGCGATCCACCAGCGGCGGCCGTTGCGCCACAGGTGGTGGTTCGGCGGGAGCGGCCCGGCCGCAGGGCCGGCGGACCGCGCCGCGTCGGCCGCCGCCGACGGGGCGCGCCGTGCGGGCTCCCGCGGCTCGGGGGCGCGGGACGCCGCCTTGGGGACAAGGCCGGTACGGAAACCGTGACGCGACATCGGATCCTCCTCGGGGGGATCCGGAGCACGCGCCCGCGGGCGCGTCGGACCTTCGTTGTCCTCGCCCACGCGAGGACCTCATCGCCCGGGCGCCACGCGCGCCCGGACAGGCACCTTGGGAGTCCGTCCCAGGTTGCCGGGCCCGCGACGGGCGGCCGGGGCCGCACGCCGGAGGGCCACTCCGGATGACCCGAGGAGCGTACACCACCCGCAGGGGACCGCAATCCCGCACCGTGTCATAGGCCCGCGGGTGGCCCGGATCGATCGCGCCCGCCACACCTCGTCTCCGCACCGCCCCCGCCGCCAACCCCTCGCGCCGGCGCGCGGCGTTCCCGCAGCGCGGCGTTCCCGCAGCGCTGAGTTCCCGCAGCACCGCGTTCCTGCGGCGCCACCGCGCCTCCCGGGATGCGCCCCGCGTCTCGGGACCGCGAGGCCCGCTCGCCGCCGGGCCTCGCGTATCGCGGCCACCGACCGGCGCGCCAGCCTGCGCGACCACGCCGCCGCGTCCGGCACACCGCGCACATCGCGCACGCGCGCACCGCGCGCTTCGCACGCAAGCACCCGACGCGGCGAGGGGGCGACCTCCCGCGCAGGCCGACGGGCCTCGCGTTCCGACGGGTCCGCGTTCTCCCCCCGCATCGATCACGGGCGCACGAGGTCCGTGCCCGACGCGGCGCGCGAGGCGCGACGCAGGACACCGCGACCCATCCAGGCCGCGATGCCCCACGGCCGCGACGCGGCGCGCCACGGGTTTTCCGGACGGCCCCTGCGCGAACCCTACGATCGGCCACGGGCACGGGCACGCCCCGTCGCGCCGCCGGAGTCGATCCATGCCCCCCACGTCCTCCCCTATCGCACCCGCACCCGACACCGGCGCGAAGGACCCGCCGCGGCCCCACGGGCGGCTGCTCGTGGTCTCGAATCGACTCCCGTTCGCGGTCGATCTCTCGGGCCCCGAGCCTCGGTTCCGGCGGACGGTGGGCGGGTTGGTGAGCGGGGTCGAGGGGTACCTGCGTTCGAGGATCGCCGCGGGGGGCGGCGGATGGGTCGGGTGGCCCGGGACGGACGTGGCGGAAGCCGACCGGCCGCGCGTCGTCGAGGCGGCGCGACGCGACCAGGGCGCGACGCCGGTCTTCCTCGAGGCGGCCGAGGTCGAGGGCTTCTACGAGGGGTTCTGCAACCGCGCGTTGTGGCCGCTCCTGCACTACTTCCCGTCGCTCGTGCGGCTCGAGGAGGCCGACTGGGCGGCGTACGTGCGCGTGAACGAGCGCTTCCGCGACGTCGTGCTCGACGCGCTCGAGCCGGGCGACACGGTCTGGGTGCACGACTACCACCTCATGTTGTTGCCCGCGATGCTCCGCGCCGCGCGGCCGGACCTGCCCATCGCGTTCTTCCTCCACGTCCCGTTCCCCGCGTTCGAGGTGTTCCGCATCCTCCCCGACGCGTGGTCGCGCGCGCTCCTGCACGGCGTGCTCGGCGCCGACGTCGCGGGCTTCCACACCCTCGACTACGCGCGGCACTTCCTGCGCTCCGCCGAGCGGCTGTCCGGCCTCGAGGCCCGCGAGGGCGAGGTGCGGCATGCCGGCCGCGTCACGCGCGTCGACGCGTTCCCGATCGGCGTCGATTTCGCGGCGCTCGCCGGCGCGGCGGCACGCCCCGACGTGGTCGCGGCCCGGGCGGCGCTCGACGCGCCCCTCGGCGACCGCCGCGTGGTCCTCTCGGTGGACCGGCTCGACTACACGAAGGGGATCCTCCAGCGCCTCCTCGCGTTCGAGCGGGTGCTCGAGCGTTCGCCCGCGTGGCACGGCCGCGTCACCCTGGTGGTCGTGGCGGTGCCGTCGCGGGAGCGCGTGGACTCGTACCGGCGGATGCGTCGGGAGGTGGAGGAGGCCGTGGGCCGCGTGAACGGCCGGTTCGGGTCCGTCGCGTGGGTGCCGATCGTGTACCAGTTCCGCGCGCTCGGGTTCGCCGACCTCGCGGCGCTCTACCTCCGCGCGGACGTCGCCCTCGTCACGCCGCTGCGCGACGGCATGAACCTCGTCGCGAAGGAGTACCTCGCGGCGCGCGCGGACGACTCGGGCGTGCTCGTGTTGTCGGACACCGCGGGCGCCGCCCGCGAGCTGGGCGAGGCGGTCCTCGTGAACCCGTACCACGTCGAGGGGATCGCCGAGGGGATCGAGCGCGCCCTCGAGCTGCCGCTGGAGGCGCAGCGCGCGCGGAACCGCAGCATGCGGGCGAGGCTGCGGCGCTACGACGTCGTCCGATGGGGCGACGAGCAGCTCGAGCGCCTCGACCGCGCCCGCGCGGCGAGCCGGTCGCTCGCCGAGCGCCACCTCGGCGCGGGCGACCGGGCGCGGCTCCTCGCCGCGTACCGCGCCGCGCGCCGCCGCCTCGTGCTGCTCGACTACGACGGCACCCTCGTCCCGTTCGCCGGCCACCCGGCCGCCGCCCCGCCCGACGCGGGGCTGCGCGCGCTGCTCGCGCGGCTCGCGGGCGCGGACGGGACCGACGTCGTCCTCGTGAGCGGTCGCGACGCCGCGACGCTCGAGACCTGGTTCGGCGCGCTCCCCGTGGCGCTCGTCGCGGAGCACGGCGCCCTCCACCGCGACCCCGGCGGCGGCTGGGAGCGGCTGCAGCCCGCGGACTCCGCGGCGCGCGACCGCGTCGCGGACCTGATGGAGGTCTTCGCCGACCGGCTCCCCGGCTCGTTCGTCGAGCGGAAGGAGGTCTCGGTGGCGTGGCACTGGCGTCGCGCCGACCCGGAGATCGGCGCGGCCCGCGAGGCCGAGCTGGTGGAGGCCCTCCACGCGCTCCTGCGCGGCGCCCCGCTCGAGGTGCTGCGCGGGAAACGCGTCGTCGAGGTGCGCGGCGCGGGCGCGCACAAGGGCGGCGCCGCGCGGCGCTGGCTGGGCCGCGCGACCTACGACCTCGTCGTCGCGGCGGGCGACGACGCGACCGACGAGGACCTGTTCGCGGCCCTGCCGCCCGGCGCGTGGTCGCTCCGGGTCGGCCTCGGCGAGTCGCGCGCCGGCTTCAACGTGGACGACCCGGCGGACCTCCGCCAGGTGCTCGAGCTCCTCGCCGGCCCGCCGGCGGACGCCGACGCATGACCCCGCCGCCCGCCTACCCCCCGATCTCCGACTACGCGATGTTGTCGGACGCCCACACGGCGGCGCTGGTCTCGCGGAGCGGGTCCATCGACTGGCTCTGCCTGCCGCGGTTCGACAGCCCCGCCGTCTTCGCGCGGATCCTCGACGCGAAGGGCGGCGGGCACTTCGAGCTGACGGTCGTGGACGCCACCCACGTCACCCGGCGGTACCTCCCGGGCACGCACGTGCTCGAGACGGTCTTCACGACCGTCGGGGGCACCGCGACCCTCCTCGACTTCCTCACGGTCCACCCGCACGCGACCCCCGAGGCGCCGTCGGAGCACGTGATCCGCGAGCGCCTGGTGCGCCTCCTCACCTGCGACCGCGGCACCGTGCGCTACGCCATGACGTGCGTGCCGCGGTTCGACTACGGCACGATCGTGCCCCACGTCGCGCTGCCGACGCCGCGGTTCGGGACCGCGCACGGCGGCAGCGACGGCCTGTCCCTCACCACGTCGGCGGCCATGGACGTCCGGGGCGACGGCTTCGTCGCGGCGGGGCTCCTCGGCCAGGGCGAGCCGTTCTTCGCGGTGCTCCGCGACGACCCCCGCTACGTCCCGGCGGCGCAGGCCATCACGCACGCGCAGGTGCTGCGCTGGCTCGCCGCCGCGCGCCGCTACGGCGAGGACTGGTCGTCGCACTGCGCCTACGACGGCCCGGACCGCGAGCGCATCGTCCGGAGCGCGCTCGTGCTGAAGGGGCTCACCTACGAGCCCTCCGGCGCCATCGTCGCCGCGCCCACGACCTCGCTCCCCGAGCGCATCGGCGGCGGCCTCAACTGGGACTACCGCTACGCCTGGCCCCGCGACGCGGCCTACGTCCTCAACGCGCTGTACGCCCTCGGGTACTCCGAGGAGGCGCAGGCCTTCCTCCACTGGCTCGACTGGACCGCCGTCGGCCGGGCCCGCGACCTGCAGATCGTGTACGGCGTCGGCGGCGAGCGCCGCCTGACCGAGTCCGAGATCCTCGGCCTCGAGGGCTACCGCGGCTCGCGCCCCGTCCGCATCGGCAACGCCGCGGCCACGCAGTTCCAGCTCGACGTCTACGGCGAGATCCTCGACGCGGTCCACGTGGGCGTCGAGCGCGCCGGCGAGTTCCACCCCGACCGCTGGCGGTTCCTCACCCGCGTCGCCGACTTCGTCGCCGAGCACTGGCGCGAGCCCGACGACGGCATCTGGGAGGCGCGCGAGGGCCGCCGCCACCACGTCCACTCCAAGGTCATGTGCTGGGTCGCGCTCGACCGCGCCCTCCGCCTCGCGGCGCTGCGCGGGCTCCCCTGCGACGCGGCGCGCTGGACCGCCGAGCGCGACGCGGTCCACGCCGACGTGCTCGCGCGCGGCTTCAGCCCGGCCCGCAACGCGTTCGTCCGCGCCTACGACACCGACGAGCTCGACGCCGCGAACCTCCTGATCCCCATCGTCGGGTTCCTGCCCCCCGACGACCCTCGGATCCGCGGCACCGTCGAGGCCATCCAGCGCGAGCTCACCTCCGAGGAGGGCTTCGTCTACCGCAACGACATGCACGGCCCCCGCGGCAGCGAGGGCACGTTCGCCATCTGCACGTTCTGGCTCGTCGAGGCGCTCGTGCTCCTCGGCGAGGTGCCGCGCGCCCGCGCGCTGTTCGACCGCGTCACCGCCTGCGCCAACGACCTCGGCCTCTTCGCCGAGCAGATCGAGGCGGGGACCGGCGCGGCCCTGGGCAACTTCCCGCAGGCCCTCACGCACATCGGCCACATCCTCGCCGCCGTCCGGCTGCGGACCGCCGAGGCGGGCACGCACCGCCGAGAAGCCCCGGAGGCGGGCGCCGCGCGGCCGGCGTCGGCGCCGAACACCCCGTAGGAACCGCTCCCGAACGCCTCCCTGCCGCGCCCGGTGCGGACCGGCTCGAGGCGGACGGGTGCCCGCGACCGCGAGGCCCGCTCGCCGCCGGGCCTCGCGTACCGAATCCCTCGGCTGCCGCCGGGCCTCGCGGTCCCGCGCCCCCCGCGCCGCGCGGGTCCGAGCCGATCCCCGTCGTGCCCGTCGCGCGCCCGGCGAGCCCGAGGCGAGGCGAGCAGGCCCGCCGCGACGAGAGGATCGCCGGCCGCCGCAGGGCGGCGACGTGGATCGGCGCTTACTTCCCGAGGACGGCGTCGAGGTCGCCGCGGATCTCGTCCTCGCCGTAGAAGTGGCTGGGCCGGCACTTGAGCGCGCGGCCGTCGGGCCCGAGGACGACGAACCCGTGGCGGTCCGGCCCGAAGCAGAACGCCTTCTGGGCCCGCTTCCCCTCCTCGGTCTCCCAGCCGTACACGTCGAACGTGAAGCGGGAGCGGTAGGGTTCCTGGGAGAGCACCGCGCGGACCGCGCGGATGACGGCCATGCACATCCCTCATCCGTCGCTGATCTTGTAGTACTCGATGCGCCACACCTGCGGGCGGACGACGGGCGGGGTGAGCGACGGAGGGCCCGCGGGGACCGCGAGGCCCGGTCCCGACGACGCGGGGCCCTCCGCGGCCGGACCCGCGGGCGCCGGCGCCTCGGATCCCGTGGCGTCCGCCGTCTCCCAGGCGCGCTGCCCGGACTTCACCCCGCCGCGGCACGCCGCGAGCCCGACCAGCGCGGCGACGGCGATGGGGGCGATCCTGCGCACCTCCCGAACGTAGCCGGGCACTTGCAGGTGTAAAGCCGCGCGCCCCAGGTCGCCCGCCGCGTGCGCCCCGAGCCCACGCGGCGCATGGCCGACCGGCGAGGTCCGCTCGCGTCGGCGGACCGCCCACGACCCGGGCCGGCGAGGGCCCACCCGGGCGGCCGGGGACGGCGCCACCACCCCGGGGTCGGACGCGCCGACGCCGTTCGCGTATCCTGGGGCGGGTGGGGCGAACCATGGAAGGGCCGAACGCTGCGGGAGCGCCCGTCGCGCCGGAGGTGTTCCCGGGCACCGGCGGGTCGGGTCCGGCGCACCCCGCTCGCGACGTCCGCGGCCCCCGCGACGTCCACGAGAGCGGCAACGGCGGGGACGGCGGTCGTCCCGCGGAAGCCGCCCCCGTCGTCGTCGAGGTCGGCCCGCTCGACCCCACGGCGAGGACGGTGCGCGTCGACGCGCGGCTCGACGGCGCGGTCGTCGGCACGTTGACGGGCCGCTTCCCGACCCCCGAGCTGTTCGTGGCCGACGGGATCACGTGCGCGCCCGGCGCGAGCGCGCCGGCGATCGAGCGCGCGTTCGCGCGCGCCGTCGCGACCGCGCTCGCCCCGCGCGACGGCGAGGCCCTCGTCACCGTGCCCGGGTCGCCGCCGGGCTGGCGCGCCGCGATCGAAGCCGTCGGCCTCGTCCTGCGCGCGAGCAAGGCGTGCGTGCGGCGCGCCCTCGACGCGACGCTGCCCACGGTGACGCACAGCTTCACGCTGCGCTCGTTGTCCGAGGTCGGCGAGGACGCGTTCCGCGCGCGCATCGAGCTCGCCGCCGCCGGCGACCCGTTCGAGGCGCGGCGCCGCGCGCCCGTCGAGCGCCACCGGGCCTGGCGCGACCTCGTCGCGTCGGCCGGCGACCGCTTCGACCCGACGTCGTGGTTCCTCGTGGACGACGCCGACGGCCCCGTGGGCGTCGTCCTGCCGCAGTCCGTCGGGGCCGACCTCGGCACGCTCTTCTACGTCGGGGTCGAACCGCCCCGACGGGGCCACGGCCTC
>JAEUHO010000595.1 GCA_016795345.1 Planctomycetia bacterium
CGCCCGGTCGGGGCGCGCGCCGCGCGAGGAAGGGCTGGGTTACGTCTCGTCGATCACTTCTCTTCGATGACGGCGAGGATCTCGCTCTCGCGGAGGATCTTCACCTCTTCGCCGTTCCACTTGACGTCGGTGCCCGAGTACTTGCCGTACAGCACGACGTCGCCGACCTTCACGTCGAGCGGGAGGCGCTTGCCCTCGTCGTTCAGGCGGCCGGCGCCGACGGCCAGCACCTTCGCCTTCTGGGGCTTCTCCTTGGCGGTGTCGGGGAGGAGGATGCCTCCGGCCGTCTTCTCCTCGGCCTCGAGGCTGCGGACCACGATCCTGTCGTCGAGCGGCTTGATCGCCATGGCAAGAACTCCGTGCGAGTGGCTTCGTGCGGGGGGACTGCTTGGGGGGGAACGCGGGTGCGGCGCCCGGGGGCGCGTCAGTAGTCCATCTCGTCGTCGCCCATGCCGGGCGCGGCGGCCTTGTCGTCCTCGTCCTTCGGCGCGTCCGCGATGAGCGCGTCCGTCGTGATGAGGAGCGTGGCGACGCTGACGGCGTTCTGCAGCGCCGAGCGCGTCACCTTCGTCGGGTCGAGGATGCCGGCCTCGAGGACGTCCACGTAGGTGCCGTGGAGCGCGTCGAAGCCCATGGAGCCCTTGCCCTCGCGCACCTTGCGCAGGACGACGTGGCCCTCGTAGCCCGCGTTGTCGGCGATGGTGCGCAGCGGCACCGCCAGCGACTCGCGCAGCACCTGGACGCCGAGCGCGCGGTCGCCGTCGGCCTTCACCTTGTCGAGCGCGCCCTCGGCGCGGACGAGCGCGGTGCCGCCGCCGGGGAGGATGCCCTCCTCGACCGCCGCGCGCGTGGCGTGCAGCGCGTCCTCGACGCGGGCCTTGCGCTCCTTCATCTCGGTCTCGGTCGCGGCGCCGACCTCGATCTTCGCGACGCCGCCGGCGAGCTTCGCGGTCCGCTCCTGGAGCTTCTCGCGGTCGTAGTCGCTGTCGGTCGTCTCGATCTCCTTGCGGATCTGGCGCAGCCGGGCCGACACGTCGGCCGCGGCGCCCGCGCCCTCGACGACCACGGTGTTCTCGCCGTCGATCGTGACGCGGCGCGCGGTGCCGAGGTCCTCGAGCCGGACCTTCTCGAGCTCGAGCCCGAGGTCCTTGAACAGCGGCTTCGCCTTCACGAGGACCGCGATGTCCTCGAGCATGGCCTTGCGGCGGTCGCCGTAGCCCGGCGCCTTCACGGCGCACGAGGCCACGATCCCGCGCAGCTTGTTCAGCACGAGCGTCGCGAGGGCGTCGCCGTCGACCTCCTCCGCGATGATCAGCAGCGGGCGGCCCGTCTTCGAGATCTTCTCGAGCAGCGGCACCAGCTTGCTGGCCGCCGAGATCTTGTCCTCCCAGACGAGGATGTACGGCTTCTCGAGCACGCACTCCATCCGCTCCGGGTCCGTCACGAAGTGGGGCGAGAGGTAGCCGCGGTCGAACTGCATGCCCTGGATGACGTCGACGCGCGTCTCGAGGGTCTTGCCCTCCTCGACGGTGATCACGCCGTCCTTGCCGACCTTGTCCATCGCCTCGGCGATCATCTTGCCGACCTCGACGTCGCCGTTGGCGGCGATCGTCGCGACGCTCTGGATCGACTTCTTGTCGGTCCCGACCGCCTTCGACATGCCCTTCAGCGCCTCGACCACCGCGTCCGAGGCCGCGCGGATGCCGCGGTTGAGCTCGGTCACGTTCGCGCCGGACGCCGCGTACTTGTAGGCCTCGAGGAAGATCGCCTCGGCGAGCACCGTCGAGGTCGTCGTGCCGTCGCCGGCGACGTCCGACGTCTTGCTGGCGGCTTCCTTCACGAGCTGGGCGCCCATGTTCTCGTAGGGGTCGCGCAGTTCGACCTCCTCGGCGACGGTCACGCCGTCCTTCGTGATGTTCGGGCTGCCCCAGCCCTTGTCGATGACCGCGTTCCGGCCCTTGGGCCCGAAGGTCACCTTCACGGCCCGGGCGAGCTTCTGGACGCCCGCGCGGATCTTCTCGCGAGCGGCCTGGTCGAACTCGAGGATCTTCGCGCCCATGGACAAGGTCTCCGTACGTTCGTGTCCCCGCCGTTAGCCAGCGGCGTGCCGCGCGAGGGACCCGACCGACATCCCCCTAACCGGATGCCCCACAACGGGTTAGGACGCCGGGGGGTCACGCGAGGCCCGGCCGCCGCTGACAGGATGTCAGGCCCCCTCGGAGGGGACCGACGGGGGCTGCCACTCTGTCAACGGGCTCGGGCGGCGTCCAAGACCTGCCCATGACGGACCGATCCGAGAGACAGGCGTTCCTCCTTCGTCGGCGTCCCCCCGACGGCGGTATCCTCACGCCCTTCCCCCGGGGTGGTTCCCCTTGGCCGGAGTCCCCATGAAGCGCATCGCGTGGCTCGCCCTCGCTCCTTTCGCCGCCTTCGCGGTCGGCTGCAACAGCACGCAGCAGGCCCAGAACTACAACTCGTCGGTGGCCGTCCCCCCGGCCCAGACGCCGCCGGCCCAGACGCCCCCCCCGGGGTACCAGCCGCGGATCGTCTCGTCGCGCGTCGTCCCGACGCCCGGCGCGACGGCCCAGCCGTACACCCCGCCCCCCACGTACACCCCCTCGGCCCCGCCGCCGGCGTACACGCCGCCGCCGTACACGCCGCCGGCCGCCCCCGCGCCCAGCACGGGCGGGACGTTCCAGTGGGCGTCGTCGCTCGCCGAGGCGCAGCAGATCGCCCGCCAGACCGGGCGGCTCGTCCTCATCGAGGCCGGGCGTGACCGATGCAAGAACTGCCAGGAGCTGAAGAACTCGATCATCCCGTCCATGGCCGCCGAGCTCGGCCAGAGCGTCGTGGGCTACTACGACGACGTGGACCGCGACGCGGGCTCCCAGGCGTTCTGGGCCCTGCGCAACAACCTCTCCACGGCCGTGACGCTGCCCCTCGTCGGGTTCTTCACGCCGGACCTCCGCTGGGTCCACGGCTTCTCGGGCCACACCGACGCCGCGAAGTTCCGCTCCGACGTCGAGCGCGCGCGCTCCATGTCGCGCTCGCAGGGCGCGCTGCCCCGCGACGGCACGTCGCGGGAGACCGCCATGCTCACGTCGCTGCCGGACGCGGAGCTCGCGGACGTCGGCGACGAGCTGGTCGCCGACCTCGAGAGCCACGCCGCCGCGCCGGCCGTCGTGACGGCGACGGCGCTCGCCGACGCCGCGCCGGTGGACGCGAGCACGTGGGCCCGCGAGGCCCTCGCGCGCGCGGCCAGCGCGCTGACCGACCGCGACTACGACGGAGCGCGCGCGATCCTCGCGTCGGTCCGCGAGCGCGCGAAGGACGCCCCCGAGGCCCGCGAGGCCGCGAAGGGCGAGGTCGCGATCTGGAACCTCCGCCGCATGGAGCGCGACCCCGCGGCCGCGACCGAGGTGAAGGAGCGCGCGCAGAAGGACCTGCGCGACACGATCTGGGTCTCGTTGTTCGCCTGACGACCCTCGCCTCCGCGCGGGCGCCCGTGGCGTCCCCGCGGAGGTCCGTCCGACCCCGACGACGCCGGCGCCCCACGGG